>CAZRMB010000159.1:0-5698 GCA_964600925.1 uncultured Syntrophomonas sp. | reverse complement strand
TATCGATGGAAACAAGTAACAGCCACTCCCCGGATTCACCATGCGCTCCTGACGGAGGGAGTTGCGAAAATAGCTGCACAAGGTGAAACTTACAGATATATTATACACGATAGTACTGCACAAATGCCATATACTAAATAATATAAGAAGAACACGGTGGAAAAAGCCTGTATCGATTTTTACTTTTATCAGCAGGCAAGATTTGCACATTTATCTTACAAACAAATGAAATTGTCTTCTTGTGAATGTCCAACCACCATATATTATAATCTTACCTTGAAAACCTCCTTCTGGTATTTTGATTTCGATCGGCTCCGCCGATCTGACCACTTTTAGCGATCAATACCACAGGCGGCTTCCTCCTTTCTTGGCTCTTATACCTTCAAACATAACTTGTATATCCAAATTGAGTATCCCTGGAATACCCGACGGAATATCGTAAAGGTTAATCACCGACACATGCCCTGGCTTCAATCGGGTTGACTACCTCACCTATGCTTTAATATTCTACTCTTGTCACATTTTCTCATATGTCCTTGAACTATAAAGATGATTAAACCTGTTTACTATTGACAGGCGTAATCAATTGTTTTATGTACCGTCAGCTAAATGTCCTATCATATCAATATGCTCATACTCAGGAGGACCGAAGAGTAATGACTCAAAAGAGTATCCTAGAAAGCATATTCAAGCGACTCATGCGAATGTCAAACACCTGGAAAATGGCAGGTCTGATATTTCTTCTAATTTGTCTAGCGGCAAGTTCTGCAATAGCCATTGACAAACTTCCTGATTCGGTGCGCGATCTGACTGATCTTGATCTCCAGGAACTGATGGAAATAAAAGTATCAACTGTTTACGGAGCTTCAAAATATGAGCAAGAGCTCTCAGAGGCCCCCTCCTCAGTCAGTATTGTCACTTCCTCCGACATAGAACGAAACGGCTACCGGACGCTGTCGGACATTATGCGCAGCGTCAGAGGATTTTATACAACCTATGACCGGAACTATCATTATTTAGGAATACGGGGTATTTCCCGTCCCGGCGATTACAATTCCCGGTTTCTGCTTTTAGTGGACGGTCATCGCATCAACGACAGCATTTATGATACGGCTTTTATTGGAACGGAGTTTCCCCTGGATGTTGATCTTATAGACCGGGTGGAGATTGTACGCGGGCCGAGTTCTTCGATATACGGGACAAATGCTTTTCTGGGTGTGATCAATGTGCTGACAAAAAAGGGCGGCCAGTTTAAAGGTGCCGAAGTTTCGGGCGAAGCAGACAGTTACGATACCTACAAGGGACGTCTAAGTTATGGAAATAATTTCTTTAACGGTATAGAAGCACTCGTATCTGGTTCATATTACAGCAGCGGGGGACACCATGATCTATATTTCAAAGAGTTCGACAGCCCCGCCGATAATTACGGCATTGCCCAGGACGCCGACACTGATAAATATTATAACATGTTTACGACTTTGAAATTCAAAGATCTTTCGCTGCAGGGAGCTTATTCCAGCCGGGACAAAACAATTCCCACCGCTCCTTGGGACACCGAGTTCAACAATGCGGGAACCAGCACCAGGGATGATGTTGGTTATCTTGACCTTAAATACGAACACGACTTTGAAAACTGGCAAATTACTTCGCGTTTGTTTTATGACTATTATCAATACCGTGGAACATACATTCTGTCGGGAAACGTAGCCAACAAGGACAACGCCAATGGGGAGCGCTGGGGTGCCGATCTCAAAGTGGTTGTTGACTATTTTCCGAAACACCGTCTCATCCTTGGCGGAGAGTTCATCGATCATATCAGGCAGGATCAGGTTACTTACAACGAAAACCCTTACTCCTCGTATCTGGACGAAAGGAGAACATCGCAAAACTGGGGATTTTACATCCAGGATGAATTCAAAATATGCGATGCACTCCTTCTTAATATCGGTGTGCGTTACGACCATTACGATACTTTCGGAGGAACAACCAATCCCCGGGCCGCGTTGATTTACCATCCTCTGCCGACGACGGCGTTGAAACTGGTCTACGGGTCGGCCTTTCGCGCCCCGACCGCTTATGAGTTGTATTACAACGACGGTAATATTACGGCGAAATCAAATCCCAATCTGCAGCCGGAAAAAATCGATACGTACGAATTGATTTACGAACAATACTTTGAATCGCAGCTGCGTTTTACGGCTTCATTGTTTTACAATGACATTAAGGACCTGATTTCGTTAGAGCAAGACCCATCCGATAGCCTGAATGTCTTTCGTAATATCAATCGCCTAGAAACCAGAGGAGCCGAACTGGAATTGGAAAAGCAGTGGAATTCCGGCTGGAAAGGGCTGATCAGCTATACCTTGCAGAAAACTGAAAACGAGCAGACGGGCGAGGACGCCACAAATTCGCCGCAACACCTGATCAAGGGCATTCTGACATTCCCTCTGCTGAAAGATAAAATTGTTGCCAGTCTGGAAGAACATTACACGAGCAAAAGAAAGCTCCTCGACGGAACCAAGACCGCTTCCTTTTTCATCACTAATCTTACTTTGTCTTCTCATAATTTAATTCGGGGTCTTGATCTCTCTGTCAGTATCTACAATGTTTTTAACAAAGGATATGCAGATCCGGCTTCCGAAGAGCATGTGCAGAACGCCATTGAACAGGACGGACGGTCATTCCGATTGAAACTTATTTACAGATTTTAACGAGTGTCGTGATCGGCAGGAAATATGCGTAGAAAAACGCTTTTTACGGTTATAATAATTCTTTTGATAGGATACGTTGCCGCGTCGCCCCTACATGGGGAAGAACGCAAACATAGCGAATACGAAGTGAAAGCTGCTTTTCTTTACAATATAGGAAAATTCATCGAATGGCCGGATAAAGCGGGAAAAAACAGAGAACACCTGATCTTGGGCTTACTGGGCAACGATCATTTTGAAGGGTACCTGGATGCGCTCCAGGGGAAAAAGCTTCGGGGGAAAAAGATCGTTGTCAAGAGGACTAATTATATCCATGGGGCGAAAAATTGCGATATTCTTTTTATTTCCGCTTCGGAAAAGACACGAATTGATTCAATTCTCAAGGAATTGGCCAATAAACCAATTTTAACCGTAGCCGATACGAACTCTTTTGCGGAAAAAGGAGTCATGATTAATTTTTATATCGATAACAACAGGATAAGATTCACGATCAACAATGAGGCGGCAAAACGAGCCAATTTAAGAATCCACTCCAATCTGCTGACCCTGGGCAGGATTGTATCCCCGTAACAGGACCTACAAGGAAGTAAAATGGCTCTGCTGACAAAAGGTTCCATTAAGCACAAACTAATTTGGATCAGTCTGCTGACAACGTCTATCGCTTTACTTTTGACCTGCGGAACGCTTGTAATAAGCAATGCTTTTTTTTACCGCCAACTACTGATGGAACGGCTCGATGTTCAGGCGAAAATTATTGGCACAAACAGCACCGCCGCACTTGTTTTTAAAGATAAAAAAGCTGCGGGGGATATTCTTAAGGCATTGAATTCCTCCCCTAACGTTGTCTGCGCTGTTCTCAAAGACGAAAAAGGTTATGAAATCGCCTCCTACTTACGCAGTTCAGACATAAAGCAATGCAGTTGGCAAAAAATTGAATCGGATATTCCGAGTTTCGGACTCAACAATCTGGATATCGTCAAAACCGTCAAATATGATGGTGAAAACATCGGCAGTCTTTACATTCACACTGATCTCATGGATATCTATAATCGACTTCTATGGGGCGTTATAATTGTGCTGGGAGCTGTTATCTTCTCTATGGCTGCTGCCTATGTATTAATGTCACGACTCCAGAACATCATTACACAACCCCTCTTCCATATGGCCGATGTTATGCGTATAATATCGAAGAAAAAAGACTATTCCGTGCGAGTGAAAATTCAGGCTAAAGACGAGATAGGCATTCTGGGTGAAGGATTCAATGAAATGCTGACCCAGATCCAGAAACGTGATGCTGAGCTTGATTTTCACCGCGAAAATCTGCAGGCAAAGGTTGCCACACGAACACAGGAGCTGGCCAGTGCCAATGCCGAATTGCAGTTGCAGCTCAGTGAACGGCAGCGCATAGAAGAAGAAAAGCTGGCATTGGCGGCGCGCTTGAACCGCGCCGAAAAGATGGAAGCTTTGGGCACCATGGCAGGCGGTGTGGCGCATGATCTTAATAATATTTTGGGTGTCATGACCGGTTATGCCGAGTTGCTGATGCTGTCCCTGCCTCAGGACAGCCCCCTGTTGAAATTCGCGGACAATATCTTCACTGCCAGTAAAAAGGGAGGAGTCATCATCCAGGATCTCTTAACACTTGCCCGAAGAGGTGTAACCGTATCAACCGTTATTAATATCAACAACATCGTAAATAATTATCTGCTTACCCCTGTACACCTAAAACTGGCTGACCTTCATCCAGAGGTTACTTTCTCTATCGAACTGAGCTCCTCCGCACTGAACATGAAGGGGTCACCGGTACACCTTGAAAAGGCCATTATGAACCTTGTCACCAACGCGGCGGAATCCATTGCCGGCAAAGGAGTAGTGACAATCCGGACGGAAAATATCTACCTCGACAAACCTGTCCATGGATATGATTCAGTGAAGGCTGGAGAGTATGTAGAGCTTTCTGTTTCAGACACAGGAGCGGGAATATCTCCGGAAAATATGATTCATATTTTTGAGCCTTTTTATACGAAAAAAAAGATGGGGCGAAGCGGTACGGGATTAGGGCTAACCATAGTATGGGGGACAGCGAAGGATCACGACGGTTATCTGGATGTGGTCAGCGAACAAGGCAAGGGCAGTAGTTTTATTCTCTATTTTCCGGTGACGCGGGAAGAAACGACAGAAAAAGAAATTCAAACACCTATGGATGGCCTCATAGGAAGCGGCGAAAAAATTCTGGTGGTGGACGATGTAGCCGAACAGCGCAACATTGCGCGGGATATTATGGCGAAGTTGGGTTACCGGGTGCATACGGTTTCCGGTGGAGAGGAAGCATTGGAGTATCTGACTAATAATGACGCAGATCTCGTAATTCTGGATATGATCATGGAACCAGGCATCGATGGCCTGGAAACTTACCGGCGCATAATCGAGATTAAACCGCGACAAAAGGCGATCATCGTCAGCGGCTTTTCGGAAACGGGAAAGGTTCGCGTTGCCCAGAAACTGGGAGCAGGAGCATATGTCCAAAAACCTTATATTATAGAAAAAATTGGAGCGGCGGTCAGAGCGGAACTCCGGAAAAATTAGAAAAGTAAGGGAGTCAACAAGAAATACTTAATTGTCCTGTTAAAAAGCCTCTCCGTTCTATTTTCTTAACAAATGTTTACCTTCTATTGCCCAAAAAAGTATCTCTCCAAAGCGGCCATTGGAAACGTTTTTGGCATGAACCCCGAAAAACGAAAGATCAATGTCTTCAACTTTCTGAGACGAAGACGAGTTTTAAAGGCACCTTTCGTGAGCCTTGGGATTCATCAAAAACGGCTCTTACATGATGGCGTCAAAATTCAATAATTTGACTTCAAGGAATCTATTCTCCCCCGGCGTAAGTCGAGGGAGAAATTTTTTTATCTTGCCATATGATTAGAATAACATTGCAATCACTAGTGTCCGGAATAATCCGTGAATAAGTTCAATTGGTTAAGATTTTTGTC
>CAZRMB010000158.1:4563-5725 GCA_964600925.1 uncultured Syntrophomonas sp. | reverse complement strand
GTTTATAACCACGGCAGTTTACAGGAGAAAAGTGATCCGGTCGTAGTCGAAACCCACTTACATCTGTCCGTCAACGATGAAGCATGGGCAGATCTGGTTTGTTCGCCACAAGCTTATGAGGAACTGGCGGTTGGATATCTGCTGAGTGAAAACGTTCTGCAAGATTATCAGGATCTTCGCGAAATTCATTTTGATGAACAGTCGCAATTGATCCGTATATATACGGACAAACTTTTGCCAGGCAGAAATCACAATTTTCGTCAGGTCAACAGTTGCATGGGAAAAGGGCAACAGGGTCTGCAGAACAATACGGAAGGTATTAGCCCGGTTCATAACCAAAATGTATTTTTCAGCCCTGAGCAAATATTTACCATGGTTGAAGAAATGGAAAAAAGAGGTTCCACTTTTCGTTTGACCGGGGGAACTCATAGTGCCGCACTGGGGGATCAGGGAAAATTGCTGGTAAGTTATGAGGACATTGGCCGGCATAATGCTGTCGATAAGGTGTTCGGCCATGCATTGCTCAAACAGATCCCTTTGCATGACAAGTGTATCGTTCTGAGCGGCAGGATCGCCTCGGAAATTTTATTAAAAGCGGCACGTCGTAATGTAGCTATGGTGATATCAAGATCAGCTGCCACCGGACTGGCCATCGATCTGGCCGAAGAACTGGGCGTGACTCTGGTAGGCTTTACGCGCGGTGAAAAGTTCAATATCTATTGCCATCCGCAAAGAGTAAAAATCTAGTTTATGGTTATTTTAACAACAACTCTTCATATTCCGGATTGAGGAAGAGCTGATGAGCGAGCAACAGCAATTTGTGGGCTCCGGGACTGCGCAGATAATCCGGATTGAGATCATTTATGCGTACTCTGTCCAGACCATCAGCATCCTTGAATATATTATAGAGTTTTAGCGTATGGTCGATGTCGTCTAAATCATATTTGTTCAGTTGCTTTAAAGCTGCCTTGTCAGCGACAGAATGCAATTCAATAATAAAACGAATGATTTCCTGTCCTTCTGCGGGCAAGAACTTCTGCAGCCCTTTGGCAATCAGTTTGCGATAACTGGCAATACCGTGAGAAGTATCATATCCGTCCGTGATCCGGCCGATGTCATGGAAAACCGCTGCCTCACAGATGAGGTCACGATCCTTGTCGGA
>CAZRMB010000158.1:0-4463 GCA_964600925.1 uncultured Syntrophomonas sp. | reverse complement strand
GCTTTTGGGTTGGTGGATATCATTCTTTTTATAGCATTGTCTATCTTCGTATACCACACGGCTTGGTTTTCCAGTTCCTCGATCTTGCTGGCGCAGGTAAATATTTTTACATAGCCCCATTTGTCTGCCAGTGGCATTTTTTCACAAGCATTCTTGTACAGGGAGGCCTTGCTGATAAATTCGGGACTGAATACATCCTTGCAATATTGGTTGTTATTGAGTACGTGCATAAAAAGAGGGTATTTATACTGATCGGGAATAAAGCTGAATACCTCCATAAATAAATCAGGCGCCAGACGAGGATCAACAATTTTGAGAAATTTGGCAAAATCACGATCAGCAACTGCTTTGTTCAGATGGTTTTCTATTGCTATGATACGTTCTTTAAGATCTGTCAAGCCATTATTTATAATTGCAAACTCCAGAAAAACCGTTCCTTTATAATAACAAAAAGGTTTTTCCCGGTTGCTGATGTTAACATAAAAATCATCAGCGTTAAACTCACTGATGGTAATAAAACTATGCAGTTCCGGCAAAGATAGCTGTATGCTTTCATCTGGAATTAATTCTGCCTCGGTCAGCGGGATAAGACCGTTTCTGGATATAAAACTGTCAAAATTAATTTTTTCCATATGCAAAACTCCACTGCATAGTATTTTGCTTATATATGATATCATTCGTTCTTATTCTGTGTTTATCCTTCATGAATAATTATTATTGCTAACAAAATTTATTTAAGTTCAGGATCATTTTATGGTGTTATGGTTATAGCAGTCGTTTATTGACAACCTTGAGAAGAGCAGTCTATAATTAATCTGGTGTTTTTATGAGGTGTATTTATGCAGATTAACCTGACCCGGCTGAAGCTAAGGCCTCAACAAAGTGAAAATTTTTACCTGGAAGAACAAGGTGATAATGATTATTGGAAGGGAACCGGTTATACCTTCCTCGATAAAATAGTTGTTGACCTGCAGGTGGAAAATACCGGCCAGATGTTTTTAGCCCGGGGGAATGTAAAAACCCTTCTTGGCCTGCCATGTTCACGCTGTCTGAAGGACACCAGTATAGCGATTGATACTGATATCGAATTGACGATGGCAAGTGCCGGTTCGGCCGGGAAGCCTGATGCAGAAGATGAAACCATCATTTTCCAAGGCGATATGGTGGATATAAGTGTTCCTGTCCATGAGGCTATCTTTATGGCTATTCCTATTATCCCCTTGTGTCAGACTGATTGCAGGGGGCTATGCCCGGTTTGCGGGCAAGATCTGAATCAGGGGCAATGTTCCTGCCTGCAAAAGGAAATTGACCCCAGATGGGAAAAACTTAAGAATTTATAGTTGGGAAGGAGGTAGTATGAATGGGCGTTCCGAAAAGGAGACAATCACATTCCCGTAGGAATAAACGTCGTTCAGAATGGAGAAAAATTGAAGCGCCAGGGCTGGCTGAGTGCCCGCAGTGCCACGAGCTTAAAATGCCTCATCATGCATGTTTGAATTGTGGTTTCTATAAAGGCAAAAACGTTATCTAGTGCAAATCCCAGTAAAAGAACCAAAAAGTAAGCGATAGTCTTCCAGGCTGTATCTTACTTTTTGTTTTTTTATATAGCTCGTATAAGGAGGTTATAAAATTGAAGATTGCCATTGATGTAATGGGAGGCGATCATGCCCCCACGGAAATTATTGCCGGAGCGGTGGAATGGGCAAAAAAATCAAATGACGAGCTGCTTTTGACAGGAAAGGAAGATTTGATCGCACAAACATTACAGAACTATACATATCCTGCAGATCAGATTCATATTATATCTGCATCCCAGGTGATTGAAATGGATGAATCTCCCGCTGCTGCAATGCGCAAGAAAAAAGATGCTTCCATTGTTGTAGCTACCCGTCTGGTCAAAGAAGGCCGGGCGGATGCCGTATTATCCTGCGGCAGTACCGGTGCGCAGATGGCATCCGCTTTATTTATTCTGGGCAGAATTGAAAATATCGATCGGCCGGCGATCGTTGCAGCGATACCAAATCGCCAAGGCAGCCATACGTTCCTGGTCGATGTGGGTGCCAATGTGGACTGCAAGCCGCAGCAACTGCTGCAATTTGCCCTGCTGGGCAAAGCTTATGCCGGGATCGATCTGGATATAAATGAACCGCGCATTGCCTTGCTGAACAACGGCGAAGAAGAGACCAAAGGCAACAGTCTGGCCATAGAAAGCTACCGCCTTTTAAAAGCGCAGGTTGGTTTGAATTTCATTGGCAATATTGAAGGCCGTGATATTTTTAGTGCCAAAGCTGATGTAATTGTCTGTGATGGCTTCACCGGCAATATTTTGTTAAAAGCGATCGAAGGACTGGCCAACGAAGCGGTACAATCCTGCTTGAATGAATTGGGAAAGATCCCGTCTTTCCTGAGCAGATTCGATTACAGTCGGGTTGGGGGAGCACCGCTGTTAGGTGTGGAAGGAATAAGTATTGTCTGTCACGGCAGTTCCAAACGGGAAGCGGTTTACAACGGGATAAAAACAGCTCGTGACTGCGTCGTAAAAGACATTGTGAAAAGACAGAAACTGGCCCTAACCCAATCGCTGTAATATAATATGAATAATCATTAAGGAGGCGGGAATATATGGAAAAGTTTTTTGAAATAGCCAGAAAAATTCTAGCTGAGCAATTAAACATAGACCCTGCAGAAATTACCATGGAAACAACTTTCGAAGAAATCGAGGCTGATTCCATTGATATCGTCGAAATGATCATGGCCCTTGAAGATATGTACGATGTTGAATTCCCTGAGGATGATCTGGAAGATTATCCTGTCCTTGGAGAACTTATCAAGGCATTATATGATTATCTGGAGAAAGAAAAAAAATGAAACTGAAGGATTCAGCACGTCGATTTCTGGCTGACAACCAGATATCATGTCATGATGAAAAATTCTTTTCCATGGCTTTGATCCATCCCTCCTATGCCCAGGAAAACAAGACCCGTTACAGCAACCAGCGTTTGGAGTTCCTGGGAGATGCCGTCTTGAATTTTGTAACTGCAGATTATCTGTACAATAATTATCCCGAAAAAGCAGAGGGAGATCTTACCAAGATCCGTGCGCGGGTTGTATGCGAAAATGCCCTGGTTGATATTGCTGTTCGTATTAACCTGGGCTCCTATCTTCTGCTGGGCCGGGGAGAAGAAAAATCGGGCGGGCGGGAGAGAAGATCCATCCTGGCAGATGCAGTGGAAGCTGTAATTGGAGCTATTTATCTTGACCAGGGAATACAACCGGCGCGGGGCTTTATTCTCAAACATCTGAAGGATACGATCAGTCAGACTGCCGAAGGTGAATTCCGGGATTTCAAATCACGCTTGCAGGAGATCGTTCAGGCTCACGGCAGTAATAATGTATATTATGAAACGATCGAGGAAAGCGGCCCGCTTCATGCCAAAATATTTGAAGTCGGAGTCTATTATGAAAACCATTTGTTGGCCCGGGGTTCAGGCAGAAGTAAAAAAGAAGCCGAACAGAGTGCTGCGGAGAAAGTCTTGCAGGACTCGACTTTATTGAATCAATTATTATAAGCGCTTTTATGCTTGAACTGAGAGGACAGAATGATCCATGCGGCACTGCAATATTCCGATTTTTATTCCTCATTTGGGCTGCCCCTATGACTGTATATACTGTGACCAGAAAAAAATATCAGCGCAAATCAAAGCTCCTGATGATCAGGAAATCTTACATATTATTGATCAGCATTTGGCCACCATTGTACGCCCTGCCGAAATAGAAGCTGCCTTTTTCGGAGGCAGCTTTACAGCCATTCGACCTGACCTGCAGGAAAACTATTTACGTCTTGTTCAACCTTATATAAAGCAGGAGCTGATTCAGGGAATCAGGCTTTCAACCCGTCCTGATTGCATAGACAATCAGGTCTTGGACTTGCTGCACAGATATGGAGTCAAAACAATCGAGTTGGGCGTTCAGTCGCTCGACAATGAAGTCCTGCGCCAGTCGGGGAGGATCTATCAAGCGGAAGACGTGGAGAAGAGTTCCGCCCTGATAAAGGAAAGCGGGTTCAAATTGGGAATTCAGCTCATGGTCGGCCTGCCGGGAGACAACTATGACCGTGACCTGGAAACGGTGCGCAGGACTGTTGCCATTGCCCCGCAGATGGTCAGAATTTATCCCACTTTGGTTTTAGCCGGCACCAAGCTGGAGCATATGTGGCAGGAAGGAAAATATCAAGCACTTAGACTGGAAGAAGCGGTTCCGGTTTGCAGGGATATGCTGCTTCAGTTTGCCAGGGCTGAAATCCCGGTTATCCGTCTGGGCCTGTATCCTGGCGAAGAACTGCGCAAGGAAGGCACAGTTATGGCCGGACCTTTCCATCCTTCCTTTGGAGAACTGGTCGAGCAGGCAATTTTTCAGGAACAGGCCGTTCTGGCCGTCAGGCTTTATCAACAACGTTTTGACCA
>CAZRMB010000157.1:0-5728 GCA_964600925.1 uncultured Syntrophomonas sp. | reverse complement strand
GGGATTGGCCAGGGAGCAGCCATTGCTCTGGCCGCTGAAGGAGCGAAGGTTATGGTTTTGGGGCGTCGCCCTGAGCCGCTTAATGAAACCGTAGCTCGTATAGAAAAAGCAGGCGGCGAAGCACTGGCATTTCCTGCTGATTTGACAGATGCAGAACAGATCAACAAGGCGGTTGAATTACTGCAATCACGCTGGGGAAGAGCTGATGTGCTGGTCAATAATGCCGGCTCGTCTATGCGCAAATCGTTTATGAAAGTGACAATGGATGAACTGGATGAACTATACCGTGTTGATCTGCGCAGTGTTTATGCCGTGACGCAGGCATTGGTCCCGCTGCTGAAAGAAGACGGCGGAGGCAGTATCATTAACATTTCTTCAATCCTTGGCGTATTGGGCAGTGCCCAGTCAACCGCTTATTGTGCCATGAAGGGCGGGGTGGTAAACCTCACCCGGGCGATGGCAGCCGAACTGGGACCTGAGATCAGGGTCAACTGTCTGTGCCCGAGTCATATTATAACGCCGATGATGGAAGCCGAAATGGCCCGCCTGGAAGCAGCCGGCAAGATGGATAAACTCAACCGTCTTTTCCCGATGAAACGGGTAGGATATCCGCAGGATATGAACGGCGCGATCGTTTTCTTTGCATCGCCTGACTCAGCCTGGATAACCGGCAATCACCTGATGATCGACGGTGGGCTGTCATGTTATGTGTAAAAATTTAAAGCTTCATTATATTTAGACAGACTGCATTAATTAATACATGCTGACCCGTGCCAACGACGGTTTTACTGCCAGTCAGTATCGACCTGCCGCCGGAGGCACGGGTTTTATTCTTTTCAAGACAAATTTGAACCGGTTTCAAATGTTCAGAAAACCTTGATTATTTACTTGGAATACGCTTAAAATGTAACAATGATATGTAGCCGGGGAGGGGATTAAAAATGCTGGTTGATTACCATGTTCATGCCCTGGCTCACGGTGAATACGAGGCGGATCAAGCCTGGCTAAGCTCATTTGTGGATCAAGCCTGCCGGATGGATATCATTGAAATGGGATTCAGCGAACATGATGAGTTCATGGCAGGATTGGATCTCAACCTATTTCAGAAATTGAAAATTGAACGTCAGCAGGATATTGTTCTTCGCCTGGGCATTGAAATCGATTACATACCCGGGACGGAAAAAGAAATCGCCGGCAAGTTGTCCCAGGCAGACTTTGATTATTCAATTGGTTCGGTACATTATATTGATGGTTGGGCATTCGATCATCCCGATTACAAACAGGGCTATGATGATCGGGATATTGATGATATATTTTTTCGCTACGCACAAATACTAACTCAAATGGTTTCCAGCAGAATGTTCGATATCGTCGGACATATTGATCTGGTCAAAATCTGGGGGCATCGCCCGCAGCAAAAAAAAGCCGGGGATTATTTTTTCCCGGTATTGCAGGAAATAAAAAGGACCGGCATGGTGGTTGAGATAAACAGTGCCGGTTTGAGAAAACCGGTAGGAGAATTATATCCGTCAAGTGACCTGCTGGCTATGCTCTATGATTTGAACATCCCGATCACTTTAGGTTCTGATGCCCACCATCCGCAGCAAATGGGCGAGGGGCTCGAAGAAGCCTGGGCAGCAGCCAGAAGAGCAGGGTATAGATGTGTGACCGGCTTTGAAAAACACCGTCCCATAATAATCCCTGTCTAAACATGAAAAGGAGTTATTTGCATGAGTGAAGTTGCTTTTTTACTGTTAAGTTTAGGAATAATTTTGGTAGCCGCAGAGCTGTTTGTAAATGGAGTGGAATGGCTGGGGAAGATATTTAATCTTTCCGAAGGCGCCGTAGGCAGCGTTTTGGCTGCGGTCGGAACTGCTCTGCCTGAAACGATTATTCCTATTATTGCCTTACTTTTTAACCGCGGAACAAGCGGTCACGAGATCGGCATCGGCGCAATTTTAGGCGCTCCCTTGATGCTTTCTACGCTGGCTATGTTTGTAACCGGTATGGCAGTGGTAGTTTTCAGAAAAAGAAGAAAATCAGGTATGAATGTGGTCGGTGATTATTCAACCATGACCAGAGATCTGGGCTTTTTCATTATCGTTTTCGGTACCGCCGTATTGGCCGGTTTACTGCCCCCAAGTTTGCGTACCTATCAGTTGGTTATAGCCATGGTACTGGTCTTTGCTTATATCTGGTATGTGCATCAAATGCTGACCCAGGAGCGGGATATAAGTGACGAGGAGGATATGCCCGCCTGCTATTTTGCCAGGCATCATGACGATCCGCCCATGTACAGGGTCGTATTCCAGGTGGTTTTGGCGTTGGTTATGATTGTTGCAGGTGCCAACCTGTTTGTTGATTCCATTGCCAAAGTAGCCGCCATTTATGCTGTCCCTGCTTTTGTTCTGTCGATCATTATAACCCCTATCGCAACGGAGTTGCCGGAAAAATTTAACAGTGTCATATGGATATCGCGTGGCAAAGACACCCTGGCACTGGGGAACATAACTGGTGCCATGGTATTTCAGAGTTCCTTGATCCCGGCTATCGGCATATTTCTTACCGACTGGCAGTTGACTCGATCGGCCATGTTGTCAGCAGGTCTGGCTATAGCGGCTTCTGCATTGCTTTTCATCGAACTTAGGAGCAGAAAACACATAAGTGCAAAAATGCTGTTGATTAGCGGATTATTTTATATTTTATTCCTGGTGGAAGTATTTTATGGGATTATCAATTAACACAGAGAGAACCAAAAGTCATATGTACGGACAGCAAAAAGCCGGAACTTTCTTGTTCCGGCTGATTTATTTTCTATACTGCTGATTCCAACATATTCGTTTTTTCCATTTTGTGCTTTTTATTATACAGAGCATAAGCTACTTTCCATTTTTCCTGTTCATCCGCTCGTTGCTTGGCTACTAATACTTTGCATTTGGCATGTTTGATCCGTGCTGCACGCTCCAACATGATAAGCGCCACATGAAATGCGAGATACATGGCACCCAGAACTACAAAATACATACCAGTATAAACAAGGAAAATTCTTTGCATTTCGGTCATAAAGAACACTCCTTTCTTTTCAAACTTAGTTTGGGCAAAAGAATAAAACCATATTCATTTATTTAAACGTCAAGCCATACTTTTTTAAAAACATAGAGGGTGCTAAATGTTCCACTGACGAAGGTTAAAATGATTGCCAATGCTACCAATAATCCTTCCATTAGCTGTGACCTCCTCTCGATTAACCTGTGAACCTATTAACCTGTTATGTTATTAAGATAACATGATGCAATCAAAATAGCAAAACGTAATAATGAAAGAACAAGCAAGTATTTGCAAGAAATAAAAGCATAATTTGGAATTTCGGGCAAAAATAAAGAAAAGCCGAATAATAAAATTCGGCTTTTCTTTATTTCCGCTCAAAAGATTTACTTAAATTGGTCTAATTGGCTAATCGTCACTCAAGTCCTTTTCCAACATCTCAATATTACCTTCGAAATGCTTGCGCCAGTCTTCCAGATATTCTTCGATCAGTTTTCTTACCAGTCGTGATTTGGTTACAGCCTGATCCGCACACGCAAACCGCAATTCACGATCAATTTCTTCGGGGACTACTACAGAAATGTACTTCAGCATATAACTCCGCCTCCTCTCTATAGCTCTATACGTACGATTCCTCTGACTATATTGTATAAAATTAAGGTGGTTGTATACAATTACCTGATCTTATTATGCTGTTTAAGAAGGTCATTTCGCCTTGTTAAAGGCATAGGGTAGCTTATTTGTACTAGTTATCACAATCGCAATCTTGGAACGATAGAATTAATAACTTGTGAACCTTACAGAATAGGGGGATGAGATGATATTAACCTAATATTTATTTTGCAATTATCACGGGTCAAAATTACGAATAGCCAAACAAACATTTAAAATGTACTAATATACTTAAAAAATGTCCAATGAAGAAATATATAATAACATAATAAGATAATATCATAATACGTCATAAACAGATGAAAGGGATGAAGCTTTCGACTATTTTGAATAAATAAAATACGCTATTTTGCCATGCTCTTATATACAATATAATTTAGTTGTTCGTCTTTACAACTTCGCTATAAAGCTTGATAATTGATAATGTTTAAGTGTATTTGGAAAAATTTTTGAATTTTGTGTTGAAAGATGCCTGATATAATAATGTAAGATGGTTTATTTATTATCTCCGGGCTAGTATTGAAGATCAACGGATTTTATTAGTGTTGATAACCAAGGCAAGTCTAACTTATGTCTTGTGGTTGTAAATAATTAAAGAAAGGGGTGTTCTCCATGACCTGCTCCTGTCAGGCGGAAAATAAAATGGAGAAACAATTTGTTCAGGCCGACGTCGACTTGCATTTAATGGATGATATCTTGAGTTTGTATAGTCAGGAAGCCGGCAATCTCATCACTGTGCTGCAAAAAGCGCAGGATATCTACGGATACCTGCCTCTTTCAGTCTTGCAGCATATTGCGGACGGATTAGGTGTAAAACGTGCCCAGGTTTACGGCGTAGCAACGTTCTATACCCAATTCCGGTTAACGGCAATGGGGAAATATATTATTTTGCTGTGTGAGGGGACTGCTTGTCACGTTAACGGATCGGAACGAATTGCTACCGCATTGGAAGAGGAACTGAAAGTATCTATGGGCGAGACCACTGAGGACGGACTATTTACTTTATCTGACGCCGCTTGTCTGGGCTGTTGCAGCCTTGCTCCGGTCATGATGATCAATGGGCGTGCTTATGGACCTCTGACACCGGATAAAGCTTGTGCAATTATACGTGATATTTATAAGGAAGAGAAACTGAATGCTGAGGGAGGTGCCACAGCATGAATATAAAAATAGGTATTGGCAGCTGCGGTATTGCTGCCGGCGCTCTGCCGGTCTGGGATGTGGTGCAGGAAGAAATTAAATCCCAGGGGCATGACATAAAATTGGAACAGACCGGCTGTATCGGCATGTGTCATCATGAACCTCTGTTGGAAATGATATTCGATGACGGACGTTCTTATATGTTTGGTCATGTTACTCCTGAAATTGCCAGGGAGATCATGCAGGCGGAGCATCCTGAAACCTTGGAAAAATATCTGGTCTCCACCCCGGAGCAAAACAATGATTTTCTGGCCAAGCAAGTACGTATCGCTTTACGCAATTGCGGCCATATAGATCCTGAATCGATAGACGATTATATCAAAGCGGGCGGCTACCAGGCGCTGGAAGGCGTTGTGAAGGGCAATGATCCCGAAGCAGTCATCGAACAGATCAAAGTCTCCGGACTGCGCGGCAGAGGCGGCGCCGGTTTCCCGACCTGGTTCAAATGGAATGCCACGCGCGCTGAAAAAAATCCTGATAAGTATGTAGTATGTAATGCTGACGAGGGCGATCCGGGAGCTTTTATGGATCGTAGCGTTCTGGAAGGCGACCCCCACTCACTGCTGGAAGGTATGGCCATAGCTGGTTATGCCATCGGCGCCAGACAAGGGATCATCTATGCCAGAGCGGAGTATCCCCTGGCAATAAAAAGAGTCCAAATCGCGATTGAACAGGCGCGAGAGAAAAATATTCTCGGTAAAAACATTTTTGGCAGCAATTTCTCCTACGACATTATTATTAAACAAGGCGCCGGTGCTTTTGTTTGCGGTGAAGAAACTGCCTTGATCGCCTCCCTGGAAGGTGAACGCGG
>CAZRMB010000156.1:2010-5738 GCA_964600925.1 uncultured Syntrophomonas sp. | reverse complement strand
TCGCTTTATAGTACTGGCCCAGCAACTGATACGCACCGCAAATGCACAGGGCAGGCAGGCCGTTTTCGATCTCCTGCAGCAGATTCTCCGCTTTGGTCAGCAGATCATTATACACCAGACCCTGCTCCCGGTCGGAGCCGCCGCCCATGAATATCATGTCGATGTTGGGAAAATCAATCAAGTCATTCAGGCTGAGCTGACGTATTTCACAATCATAACCGTAGCCGCGGATGCGCTGCCGCAGACAGAGCAGATTGCCGCGGTCACCGTACAGGTTCATCAGATCCGGATACATATGGGCAATAATAAATTTTTCAGTCATGCCACTATTCCTCGCTTTGCTGCTGCCGGGATGCCGGTCGGCTTTCATCGTGAACTGCCCGGCCAGATTTCTTCTGCATCTTCAGCATGATCTGCCGGCAGGAAAACAAGGCCGTATAGGTACAAAGGATGAAAGCGGTTGCACTTTCTTCGGCGATGGCCAGGGTGATGCCTTCCTGCAGACGGGATTCGATACGAATGCGGTCGGTATCAAAGCCGGCATATTTGATGCGCAGGGCTATATCGCCGCTGCGCTGTCCGGAACAAATGATTTGCCTGATCTTAGCTTCAGACCGGGCCAAAATTTCCACGTCGGCATCCCAGATCCAGGAGATGTCACGGCCATCAGCAGCATTGTCGTTCAACGCGATGAAAAGGTTCTTCTGCGTGGAATCGAGCCCCAGCATACTGAGGCTCTGATTCAATCCGGTAGGGTTTTTGACCAGTACCAGCAGGCACGATTTGCCGTTGATGACGAATTTCTCCATGCGTCCGGCCCGGGGCCGATATTTGAAAATGGCTCGCTGGATAACCTCATCTACAATTCCCAAACGTTTGCTAACCGAAACGGCAGCCAGGATGTTGTAGGCGTTATAAAAGCCCTGATAGGAACTATGTAAATCCAGATCGTTGACTTTAAAGTTGATGCCCGGGTCCATTTCCAGCCGGTGGCCGGCAAAGTCCAGGTCCGGATTGTGATTGGCGCAATGAGGACAGCGGTATTGGCCCAGTTGGGCATAATGATAACGCTCATAACTGAGCTCGTGCCCGCAAAATACGCAGTAACGCCCCTCACGGCTGTCGGTGCTGGTCAATTCGTCGTAAATCGTATCGTCAAAGCCGTAATACCAACATTTCAGTCCAGTGCAGGCAGCAAAATCACTCTGCAGCGGGTCATCAGCATTGAGGATCAGCTCAAGACTGCCCTGTACAGCGTTCTTGATCAGATTGATGGTGTGATCCAGTTCTCCATACCTGTCCAACTGGTCGCGAAAAAAATTGGTAATGATAAGCAGCGTCGCTTCCACTTCCTGCAGCAACAACGGCACATTGGCTTCGTCGGTCTCCAGCAGGGCGTAATCAAAGGCACGCTGCCCGGATAAACTGGTGGCTTTGATGAATGCGGTGGTAATACCGGTCAGCATGTTGGCACCAGCCCGGTTGTGTACATAGGTGCTGGCGTTTTCGCGAAAGATCTCGGCAATCATATTGCTGGTGGTGGTCTTGCCATTGGTGCCGGTCACGATGATGACCCCACTTTTGATGTGCCCGGCCATGGCAGTCAGGATGTTCGGATCTATTTTGCGGGCCAGCCGGCCAGGGAAATCTGTACCCTGATTGCCGGCGATACGGCTGAAATATATGGCAAGTTTTCCGACAATAATGGCAATCATCAGGCGCAAGCTCATGGCAGTATTCCCTCTCCCCTGTTTGCGGCGGCTGGTTTAGTTATTGAACCAGTTGCTTACATTCAATAAACGGTTGTAACGATACGTATGGCCTTTGCGCAAGCGTTCGTATATTTCTTCCAGCCGGAGTGCCATGCTGCGCGCCGACAATGCCTCCGCCTTAAGCAGGGCATTTTTTTGCAAATGCTGATATAATATATCATCGCCCAGTACCCGGCAGACCGCTGAGGCCAGTTCATCAGTATCCAAATTCGTTAATATTCCGTCCACGCCGTCATCGACCATGTCCTGCACACCGCTGGCCCGTACCGCCACTACCGGCAAACCGCAGGCCATGGCTTCCGTTAAGACCAGTCCCTGGGTTTCAGTCAGGGATGAAAATACAAACAGGTCGGCGGAATGATAGACGTTGCCCAGCGTATCATAAGGTACGGCGCCGGTAAACACTACATCCTGAGAGCTCAGCCCCAGTTGGCCGCAAAGCACTTTCAATTCATCCTCCAACGGTCCCTGGGCGGTCAGCACCAACGAGGTCTTGGGCATTTTATCTTTGATGATCCGAAACGTTTCAATCAGGAAATTCAGGTTTTTTTCCTTGGTCAAACGTCCTACGAACAGTAGTATCTTGTTTTCCGTCGGAATATCAAAATTAGCCCGCAGCCAGGCCGAATCGCCGTTTTCAAACTTCTGCAGGGGAATACCGGTTGGAATGACCGTAACCGGTTTGCGCACTTCATTTTCTTGAACGATCGTACGAATGTCTTCCGACGGCACGATGATATGATCGCAATGATTGCAGAAAGAACTGCTGTATTTGACCGTAACCTCTTTGGCAAAGTCCTGCGCTACCGGCACATAATGGACATACTGGTCATAGCGGGTATGATAGGTGAAGACCAGCGGAATATTATATTTGCGTGCGTAACGAAGCCCCACCCGTCCCATGATCATGGGCGAATGCACATGAATGATATCCAGGCGCAGATGTTTGACCAGTGTTCCCAGTCCGGGATAAATGGGGATAGCCAAGGTAAAATCGGTATTGGTGGGTGAAGGTACCGAATAAAAGCGATACACATTGGGTTCTTCATCTTCGTAATGGGGATAACTGGGTGCAAATATATGTACTTCATGACCCAGCCGGGTCAATTCATCTCTGAATGTTGTGATTGAAGTAACTACACCGCTGGTATAAGGTTTGTAACTGTCGGTGAATATTCCTATTCTCAACTTGTCCCCTCCTTGGTGTATTTCATATTCTATTATATGATTGATCAATCCTGAAACACTTCATAGGAAGTGCCCGGAAAAGACTGTTCTACATCGGATATGATCGCAGGCTCAGGCGCGATCTCATAGTCAGTGTGATAGGCCCCGTCATATTGATGCGCACAGCGCGAACAAAGGGTAGTATTGACCAGTTGCTGCAAACGGCGTGGTTCGATCGGTTGTCCGCATTGCGAACAAATGTGGCCCATTCCCTGTGCGCTGCGGCTAAGAGCATCATTTACTTTTTCCAGTTCAAACTGCAGCAGTTCCAAAATACCCAGTTCTTTTTCCCGCTCAAACAGATCAGTGGCCTGGTCGCCGGGATGCTGGTCGTACGACGACAATTCGTCGTTCCATTCCGCCATTGGAGTCGAAACATTGTCCATTTTATTTTTTATATGCTGTTCCAATTCCTGCTTTTTGGCATATAATCTCTGCAATTCATCCACAGATGTCACCTGTCTTTCCAGTTAATCTGAAAAGCGGTTATTTAAAGTAAAGCTGGTTCTGCACAATATCCACGATTTCGGCAATAAAGCTGCCGATCAGAGGGGTGTTTAGTACCACAATTCTTTGCAGAATGTATATGACCAGCGCAGCCAGGATGGTAAATCCAATGGCCATGCCAAACCCCCGCGCCACACCCTGCCAGAAATTCACCCAGAAAAGACGTCGTGGGTTTTCAATCATGGCAACATATTCGGCTATGCCCAGCTTTTCCATGTTGAG
>CAZRMB010000156.1:0-1910 GCA_964600925.1 uncultured Syntrophomonas sp. | reverse complement strand
GTGGGTTTTCAATCATGGCAACATATTCGGCTATGCCCAGCTTTTCCATGTTGAGGGACAACTCGTCGATTTTATTGCCCAGAGTCTCCAGGAATTCTCTCTCATCTGTCAACCCGGGTTTATGATCCAATAAAATCACCCGCTTCTCAAAATTATTATTCCAATAATTTGGCGGTTAATACCTAGTTGTTCAAAGAATGGATCGGTGCCGGTATGCGACCTTTACGCTGTATGAATTTGGCCGGCGACATCTGGTTTACTTTCATAATCGGCGCCCGGCCCAACAGACCACCGAACTCCACCCAATCCCCTTCCTTTTTACCAGGTGCAGGGATCAGTCTGACGGCGGTCGTTTTACGGTTTATCATGCCAATCGCGGCTTCATCTGCAATGATGGCGGAAATGATCTCCGCCGGGGTGTCGCCGGGTATGGCTATCATATCCAGTCCTACGGAACAAACACAGGTCATGGCTTCCAGTTTCTCAATATTCAAGGCGCCGGCTTCTACGGCGTTTATCATGCCCTGATCCTCGCTGACCGGAATGAAAGCACCGGACAATCCGCCAACATAGGAGGAAGCCATGGCTCCGCCTTTTTTGACGGCATCGTTGAGCATGGCGAGTGCTGCGGTGGAACCGTGGGCTCCCACCATTTCCAGGCCCATCGATTCAAGTATATCAGCTACGCTGTCACCTATGGCGGGCGTTGGTGCCAGGGACAGGTCGACGATACCAAATGATACCCCCAGGCGCTGGGAGGCAACGCGGCCAACCAGTTCACCGCTGCGGGTCACTTTAAAGGCGGTTTTCTTGATAATATTGGCCAGTTCGCCTAAATCGGCGTCTGGATATTTCTTGACGGCATTGAGCACAACGCCCGGGCCGCTGACCCCAATATTTATGGTGCACTCCGGCTCTCCCACCCCGTGGAATGCTCCGGCCATAAAAGGATTATCTTCAGCAGCATTGCAGAAGACAACCAGTTTAGCGCAGCCCAAGCCGTCACGGTCAGCCGTTAACCTGGCAGTTTCTTTTATGATCATACCCATTTGGGCAACCGCATCCATGTTGATGCCGGCTTTGGTCGTGGCGAGATTTACCGAGGAGCAGACCCGCTCGGTGACCGCCAGAGTTTCGGGGATGGCTTCCAACAAAGCATAGTCGCCGCGGGTGAAACCTTTATGCACCAGGGCGGAAAATCCGCCGATAAAGTTGACGCCCACTTCCCCGGAGGCTTTATCCATATAGCGTCCGATTTCGATCATGTCATCTCTGGTCAATCCATCAGCCACCAGCGCCACTGGAGTGACTGAAATTCTTTTGTTTATTATAGGTATTCCGTATTCTTTCTCAATATCATCGCCTACTTTTACCAATTGGGCGGCATGATAAAGGATCTTGTCATAAATCTTCTGTCCGCAGGCTTTTCCGGTGTCAGCGTGGCAGCTTAATATGTCAATGCCCATGGTGATGGTACGGATATCGAGATTCTCCGTGTGCAGCATGGCCACTGTTTCCAGTATTTCATCTTTGCTGATGCTGAAAGGCATAATCAATCTCCTTTTTTGACAGTGGGTGACAGTTGGGGACGTACCCCGTTTGTCAACTTTTTCGTTATACTATCAACGTAGGTTCATCTGAGGTTTATACTTTAGCCCGTTTGGGGCCGGTCTCTTGACTGGCCAGATTTGTGATGTTATCTCTCATTTGATTTCTCGGAATCCTTTTTTTAAGCAGCAGCTCTTCGTTTTTGGGTAACGAATATCTTTCCTGAACTGCAACTGTTCTTTGCGTCGTTACGTACCGGCGCACGGCTGTCGCCTTACCCCCTGCACTATACTAAAGCATAAACCTCTGCGTAACATTTTCAGGGCTCTGCCCTCTCCGCAAGTGGGGACGGTTCTTGCCTG
>CAZRMB010000155.1:0-5816 GCA_964600925.1 uncultured Syntrophomonas sp. | reverse complement strand
GGTATGATCACTCCGCCTTTTGCCTGTAACATTTTCGTAGCATGCAGAATCGCCAATTTGAGCATGGAAAAAATACTGGGACCGATAATGGGCTTTATCGCTGTTTGTATTCCGGTACTGCTCGCTACCACGTATATTCCGCAATTATCACTGGTTCTGGTTAATCTGCTGAAATAGTAGTAGGAAGGAAGAAATCTGATGGGATCTATGTTTGACTTGAACGGTAAAGTGGCACTGGTCACCGGTGGTGACTCAGGACTCGGGCAGGCGATGACACTGGCGCTTGCGGAAGCAGGGGCAAATGTAGTTGTTGCCTATAACAGCAACATTACAAAAGCGGAAGAGACCTCTCAACTGGTTGAAAAACTGGGAGTAAAAGCCCTGCCGTTGCAGGTAAATGTAGCGGATGAAGAAAGCGTTACCAATATGCTTGCCAGGAGCGTAGCTGGCATGGGTGAAATAGACATTCTGGTCAACAGTGCTGGCATCAATCGTCGCGGTCCCTGTGTCGATCTTGCCGTGGAAGATTTTGAGGCGACGCTGAATGTTAATTTGAAGGGCACTTTCCTTTGCTGCCGGGCAGTTGGGCCGGCGATGATTGCCAGGGGCAGCGGGAAAGTTATCAATATTGCCTCACTGCTGGGCACGGTAGCCCTGGAAAATCGTATCCCGTATGCATCAAGCAAGGGTGCCGTGATCCAGTTAACCAAAGTGCTGGCAGTCGAGTGGGCAAAATATCACATCAATGTAAATGCCATTGGCCCGGGCTATTTTGCAACTGATCTGAATCGCAAACTCATGGATGATCCGGTAGTTTATAACGATTTGAAAAGTAGGATCCCGATGGGGTACTGGGCAGATCCTTCAGAACTGGGAGGGTCGGTAGTGTTTCTTGCTTCGAAGGCATCAGATTATGTCACCGGTCACGTTTTATGGGTTGATGGCGGTTATCTATGCTGGTAATCGTATAAATTATCGTTGATTATTTGAGGGAAAGGATGTTATTAACTTGGACTGGAAAGAACACTATGATTCAAGACAGATAACAGCAGATGCAGCCATTGCTTTGCTTAATAAAGGTGATCACGTAGTTTGCGGTCACGGAACCGGTGAACCCCAGCTTCTGCCGGAGGCACTGGTCAGACATGAAAATGAAGTGGAAGGCATTGTTGTCTATCACGGTATTGCGTTAGGCCCTTCCGTCTATTGCGCCGAAGGGATTGATCCTGCTCGTATTCAACACTTGACAATATTTGCCGGAACGCATACCCGCCAGGCCGTTCAACAGGGCAGAGCCTTATTCGTGCCGATGCATTTTTCCGATTCTCCGATTGCAATCCGCAATGGGGTTGTTCCGGTAGATGTATCATGGATTCACGTATCTCCGCCTAATCAGCATGGTTATTGCACGCTGGGTATAACCAATGATTATCAGCGTTCCGGAATGGAAAAAGCCAGATTGGTTATTGCTGAAGTCAATACCAACATGCCCAAAACCTATGGCGAAAGTTTAGTGCATGTCAGCCAGATCGATTACTTTGTACCCAGTGACCGTCAGTTGATCGAAATGAAAAAACCCAATATCGGCGAAGTGGAATCAGCCATCGGCAGATATGTTGCCGACATGGTGGAAGACGGCTGCACGATGCAGTTTGGCATGGGCGGGATACCCAATGCCATCGTCGGTTTCCTGAAAGAAAAGAATGATCTGGGCATACATTCCGAACTTATCTCCGATGGAGCGATGGAACTGATGAAGTCCGGAAATGTTACCAATATGATGAAAAATATTCATGTTGGTAAAACCGTGGGCACATTCTGCTCGGGAACCAGCGAACTCTATGAATGGCTTAATGACAATCCGGCCGTGGAATTCTACCCGGTTGACTATATCAACAATTCTCATGTGATTGCGCAAAATGACAAGGTATTTTCAGTCAATTCCGCATTGCAGGCTGATCTTATGGGTCAGGTATGTGCCGAGACCATTAACGGCAAACAGTTCAGCGGTATTGGCGGACAGATGGACTTTGTACGAGGAGCAAGCTTATCCAAAGGTGGAAAATCAGTTATTGCCATGCCTTCAACTGCGGCCAAAGGCAAGGTTTCAAGAATCGTTGCCGGCGTGCAACCCGGAGATGCGGTAACCACACCCAGAAACGATGTTGATTATATTGTGACTGAGTACGGTATTGCCCACCTGGCCGGCGTAGATATGGCTGAACGCGCTCGGCGTCTGATTGCGATCGCGCATCCGCAGTTTAGAGATCAACTTAAAGATCAGTTTGTAGAAATATACGGTTTGCGTTTATAAGCGTCAAATTTAGGGAGTGAAAATAAATGGATTTTCGACTTTCTGCAGAGCATGAGATGATTAGGAAGGCTGTAAGGGAATTTGCAGAAAATGTGATCGGACCGGGTGTAGCGGAACGTGATGAAAAAGAATGCTACGATAAAAAGATTTTTTATCAGATGGCCGATCTTGGATTGACCGGCATCCCGTATGATGCTGAATATGGCGGTTCCGGCATGGATTACCTGGCTTATGCCATTGCAGTTGAAGAAATCGCCAGGGTAGATGCTTCTTACGGGGATACGCTTTCATCACACGTGAGTCTGGGAACCTGGCCGATTTACACCTATGGGAATGAACAACAGAAGGAAGAATATCTGATTGCCCTGGTCGAAGGCACCAAGCAGGGAGCATTTGGTCTGACCGAACCCGGCGCCGGAAGTGATGCCATAGCCATGAAATGCAAGGCAACGCCGGATGGCGATGAGTGGGTCCTCAATGGTCGTAAGATTTTTATTACCAATGCAGAAGCAGCAGAGATCTATATTGTATTTGCCCGCACCGGACCGGCAGAAATGAAAAGTAAAGCTTTCAGTGCCTTTATTGTAGAAAAGGACACCCCCGGCTTTTCATTTGGAAACCGTGAAAGGAAAATGGGCCTGCGCGGTACCCAAAACTGTGATCTGGTTTTTGAAGATTGCAGGATTCCGAAAGAGAACCTGCTCGGTCAGGAAGGGGAAGGCTTTAAAATTGCCATGGCTACATTGGATGGCGGCCGTATCGGCATTGCTGCTCAGGCGGTAGGGATTGCTCAGGGTGCCTATGAACAAGCCCTGGCATATGCCAAACAACGCATTCAATTTGGCAAGCCAATCGCCAGTTTGCAGGGGATTCAGTTTATGCTGGCTGATATGGCGGTTGAGATTGAAGCTTCTCGTATGTTGACCTATCAGGCTGCCTGGATGAAGAGCCAGGGCGAAGAGTATGGTCTTCATGCTGCCATGGCTAAACTAAAAGCTTCCGAAACGGCCATGTGGGTCACTACCAAGGCAGTTCAAGTCTTTGGGGGTTACGGATACAGCCGCGATTATCCGGTTGAGAGGATGATGCGCGACGCCAAAATAACAGAAATCTATGAAGGAACCAGCGAAATACAGCGTGTGGTAATCTCAAATAATATTCTGCGCTAAATAGGATCGAGGAAAGAGAAGGCTGCCAGGTTTTTATAAGCAGCCGGACAGATTCAAGTTCCGCCGCAGTTTGTAAGGAGGCAGGTATATGACGATTGCGATTACTGCCTTTCCGGGCCGTTATATTCAAGGACCAGGTGTTTTAAGAACGGCCAGCCAGGAAATCAGTAAATATGGCCAGAAGGTATTGATGATCGTCGATCCCTTTGTGGCTCAAAATATATGGCCTGAAAATCGCTGCTGGTTTAGCGACCTCGAAATGGAGACCTGCATTTTTGGCGGAGAGTGCTGTGAAGAGGAAATCGAAAAGGTCATCAGCAGAGCTGCCGGTTCTGGCAGTACAGTATTAGCTGCCATGGGTGGCGGGAAAACCATCGATACCGTAAAGGCTGCAGGGGAACGGATGGATCTCCCGGTAATAATCATACCGACTGCCGCCTCCAGTGATGCTGCCTGCAGTGCGGTTGCGGTTATTTATACACCTGATGGCGAGGTCGAAAAAGTCATTAAAACCAGAAACAATCCCAGAGCGGTACTAATGGACACAGAAATTATTGTCAATGCACCCGTCAGGTTGCTTATCGCCGGAATGGGTGATGCGCTGGCGACCTGGTTTGAAGCTGATTCTGTGCGCAGGACAAATTCAACCAATGTACTTGGTAGTATGGCCAGCAGAACAGCTTATTATCTGGCCAGGTTGTGTTATGAAACCATTACAGAATATGGAGTTATCGCTGTAAAAGCTTGCCAAGCTGGTTGTATAACGCCAGCTTTTGAATATATCGTAGAAGCCAATACGTTATTAAGCGGGATCGGTTTTGAAAGCGGAGGCCTGGGAGCGCCCCATGCAATTCACAATGGGCTTTCGATTCTGCCCCAAAGCCATCATGCTTTACATGGAGAAAAAGTTGCCTTTGGTCTGCTTGCATCACTGTTTTTGACCGGAAAAGAACCTGACATGATTGAAAAAATGTATCATCTTTATGGTCAGTTAGGTCTTCCGACCAGCTTTGAAGATTTGGGAATGGGCACGGTAAGTGTTGAAGAACTGCTGGCTGTAGGAGAAGCAACCTGTATCCCTGGCAGTAATATATATCATGAAAACGTTTCCATATCCGCTCGCAGGGTTTGTGATGCACTTATTTTAGCCGACCATTATAAAAAGAAGACAATTTAAGATAAATTCTCATCCCCCTCCCCCTTTTTCCTCTCGTATTTATACGAGAGGATTTTTATTGAAACAACAAGGTTTCCGGGACCCGCAAGCAATGATTGATTGCATCAGCGGGTGGGTTGCCTGGCCTTACTTCTGTTGCTATCCTGGTTCCTACGGAATAAACCAACATCTCTGGCACCATTGTTAAAATCCCAGAATACTCACAAGATGTTAAAAAATGCTTGTAATTATTACATAATGAAATATAATGGATTTTATATTACATTTACAAATGACAATATGTAATAAATTACACGTTTCGTTATATCAATGGCGGGAATATTTTCATACCCTGAGCAATAAAAAGGAAGGGGGGCATTATCCGATCGAAAGTTTGAGATCGGCTGAAAAGCTTGGGCGATAATATTGTCCCATTTTATGAGATTTCATTTCAAACAATCATGTGCTACTAATTCATGCTGTTTTCATTTCTTAATTGTTTTGTGCATTGAGTTTACTTAAACAAGTCATTGAAAAAACATCTGAATTTGAGAGGGAGGAGAACCAATGGCGTTTGGATTTACTTATAATGAAGACCAACTTGCTTTACAAAAGACGGTAAGAAAATTTGTTGACAATGAAATCGTACCGGTACGAGCAGCCTACGATGAATCAGAGGAATTTCCCTGGCCGGAAGTCAAAAAAATGTCCGACCTGGGACTTAACTGTATGAATGCACCCGAGAAGTATAACGGCATGGAGTTCGGCCATGTCGGCCTGTGTATGGTTATTGAGGAATTGAGTCGTGGCTGTTTGGGTATTGCCATGACGCCCAAAGCCAATATGCTGGGTTCGGAGCCGGTATTATACGGAGGCACAGAGGAACAATGGGACTATTGGTTTCCGGGTCTGTGTGAGGAAGGCCAGATAGCTGCCTATGCAGTAACAGAACCGGGGGCAGGTTCTGATGTTGCAGGTATCTCAACAACCTGTAAAAAAGATGGTGATTACTATATTCTCAATGGCACCAAAATATTTATAACCAATGGCAGACATGCCGACAAGCTGACCGTACTGGCTACACATGACAAGAGCAAAGGTAACCGGGCGCAGAGCTTCTTCATGGTGGACACCAAGACCGAAGGGGTTTCCTTTGGGAAAAGTGAACACAAGATGG
>CAZRMB010000154.1:0-5828 GCA_964600925.1 uncultured Syntrophomonas sp. | reverse complement strand
TGGCCGGACAGCTTTATTCCGAGTTTAAGGAATTTTTTCCGGATAATGCGGTGGAATACTTCATCAGTTATTATGATTACTATCAGCCGGAAGCTTATGTGCCGCAGACAGACACATATATCGAAAAGGATTCTTCCATCAATGATGAAATTGATAAATTCCGTCATTCTGCCACGGCCTCTCTGCTGGAGCGCAGAGATGTTATCATTGTGGCCAGTGTTTCCTGCATTTATGGTCTGGGAGCACCGCAGGATTATTATGAAATGGCCATCTCTCTGCGTCCCGGCGCCCAGATGCCGCGGGAGCTTTTATTGAGAAAACTGGTTGAGAACCATTATGAGCGTAATGAAATGAGCTTTTCCCGTGGTAACTTCCGGGTGCGGGGCGATGTCGTGGAGATATTTCCTGCCTCATCCTGGGACAAGGCCTTGCGTGTAGAACTTTTTGGCGACGAAATAGAACGGATCGTGGAATTTAAACCGATGACCGGAGAAATTCTGGGCAAGCAGATGCATGCCATGATTTTTCCTGCTTCCCATTTTGCCACCACCCGGGATAAAATGCTGGCCGCAGCGGAAGAAATTGAAAGTGAGCTGGCACTGCAGCTCAGCCAGTTTGAACAGGAAGGCAAATTACTGGAGGCACAGCGAATCGGACAGAGGACCCGCTTTGACCTGGAGATGATCAAGGAAATTGGCTATTGTAAAGGAATCGAAAATTATTCCCGCTATATAACGGGAAGAAAAACCGGCGAACCACCCTATACCCTTATGGATTTCTTCCCCAAGGATTTTTTGCTGTTTATGGATGAATCGCATATTTCCGTGCCGCAGGTGCGGGGTATGTTTGCCGGAGACCGCTCCCGCAAGGAAAATCTGGTCGGTTACGGTTTTCGGTTGCCGTCCGCTTTGGATAATCGGCCTCTAAAATTTGATGAATTTGACAGCAAAATTAATCAGGTCATTTACGTCAGTGCCACGCCCGGGGATTATGAAATCGAACACAGCTTGCGGATAGCCGACCAGGTGATCCGGCCGACCGGACTGCTTGATCCGGAGATCGAGGTTCGTTCCACGCGTAATCAAATAGATGATTTGATGGCAGAAATTCAGATCCGGGTAGAGAACGGATTCAGGGTGCTGGTTACCACCCTGACCAAAAGAATGGCCGAGGATCTGGCTGACTATTTTGAGGATGCCGGTATTAAGGTGCGCTATATGCATTCCGATATTGAAGCGCTGGATAGGATGGAGATTCTGAGGGATCTGCGCAGCGGAGAGTTTGATGTATTGATCGGCATCAATCTGCTGCGGGAAGGTCTCGATTTGCCCGAGGTTTCCCTGGTGGCAATTCTGGACGCTGACAAGGAAGGGTTTCTGCGCTCTGGCCGTTCACTGATCCAGACCTCCGGCCGGGCGGCCCGCAACGTGGAAGGCAAGGTCATTATGTACGCGGACCGAATTACACCTTCCATGCAGCAGGCTATCGATGAAACCAATCGGCGCCGCCTGAAGCAAACCGCTTACAATCAGGAACACGGCATTACTCCGGAAACGATCAGGAAGGCCGTACATGCTTCTTTAGAGGCCACAGTTGCGGAAGAGCCGGCGAATTATACGGCCAGGGAATGGAAAAAGATGTCCGCAGAAGAACGAACCCGGCTGATCAAGGAAATGGAAACGGATATGCTGCAGGCGGCGGAGGTTCTTGATTTTGAACGGGCTGCCCAGCTTCGGGATATGATAAAAGAGATGCAGACCAGCAAAAAAGCTAAAAAACGCAGATAGATCTGGAGGATAGCATGAAAGATTACATTTATGTAAAAGGTGCGCGCGAGCATAATTTGAAAAATATAGATATCAGCATTCCCCGTGACAAGCTGGTGGTATTTACCGGGGTATCAGGTTCGGGCAAATCGAGCCTGGCTTTTGATACGATTTATAACGAAGGTCAGCGCCGTTATGTAGAATCACTTTCCACCTATGCCCGGCAATTTCTGGGCCAGATGGACAAACCCGATGTTGATTATATCGAAGGATTGTCCCCTTCGATTTCCATCGATCAGAAGACAACTTCCAACAATCCTCGTTCCACCGTCGGAACCGTAACCGAAATATATGACTATCTGCGTCTGCTTTTTGCCCGGGTGGGCAAACCGCATTGTCCGCACTGCCATCGGCCGATCCAGCGACAGACGGTCGATCAGGTTGTGGATACGTTGTTGGCCTTGCCGGAAGGCAGCAAAATAAAGGTTTTGGCCCCCATCATTAAAGCTCAGAAGGGCGAACATCGTAAAATTATCGACGGACTTTTTAAAGACGGTTTTGTCAGATTGATCGTGGACGGTTACGAATATAGTTCTGAAGAGGAAATCAAGCTGGAGAAAAACAAAAAGCACGATATCAGCGCCGTAGTGGATCGGCTGGTCATCAAAGCAGATATTCGCAGCCGACTGGCCGAATCATTGGAACTGGCTTTTGAGATGAGTGAAGGTATGGTTAAAATACTGAAACTGGGTACTGAAAATCAGGATGAGGAAATGGTCTTCAGCCGCGATTTTGCCTGTCCCGAATGCGGTTTCAGCCTGCCCGAACTGAGCCCGCGCATGTTCTCTTTTAACAGTCCTTTCGGCGCCTGCCCGGAATGTGACGGGCTGGGGGAAAAAAGGGAAATCGACACCGATCTGGTGGTGAATATGGAGAAAAGCCTGGAGGAGGGAGCCATCATCCCCTGGTCGGGTTATTTTCACAGTTATTACCGGCAATTGGTTGCCGGAATGGCAAAAAAATATAAGATCCCCCTGGACAAGCCACTCAAAGATTTAAGTGCCAAACAGATTCAAACCATCTTATATGGCAACGGCGGGGAACGGTTTAAAATCGAATACGTCAACTCCTATGGAGAAGAGCGGGATTTCAATTCCGCCTATGAAGGCGTAATCAACAATCTGGCCCGGCGTTACGCGGAAACCAAATCAGATGCCTCCCGGGAAGATTTGGAGAAGTACATGACCAGCAGACTTTGCCAGCAATGTCAGGGAAAAAGGCTGCGCGAAGAGATCCTGTGGGTTTTACTGGATGAGAGATCCATCGCTGAAGTAAGTGCTTATTCGGTACGGCAAATGGTTGACTTCTTTGCCGGTCTGCAGTTGAATGAACGGGATAGTTTGATCGCCCGCCAGGTGGTCAAGGAGATCAACGCCCGCCTGGGATTCCTGCTGGATGTGGGGCTTGACTATCTGACCCTTGACCGGGTAGCCGGCAGTCTTTCCGGGGGAGAAGCGCAGCGGATCCGGCTGGCTACTCAGGTAGGTTCTTCTTTAATGGGAGTTCTATATGTGCTGGATGAACCAAGTATTGGACTTCATCCCCGCGATAATGGACGACTGCTGGATACATTGAAAAGATTGCGGGATTTGGGTAACACCGTTATTGTGGTGGAACATGATGAAGAGACGATGCAAAATGCTGATTATATAGTGGATATTGGTCCGGGTGCCGGGGTGCATGGCGGTGAAGTGGTGGCGGCCGGCAATTTGGATGATATCATGCACAGTGAAGATTCGCTGACCGGTCAGTATTTATCCGGCCAGCGCAGTATTGCCGTACCCAAGCAACGCCGGGTTGGGAATGGTCAGGAATTGATTATCCGCGGAGCCAGTGAGCACAATCTTAAAAATATCGATGTGTCCATACCGCTTGCTAAAATGGTGGTCGTGACCGGAGTATCAGGTTCCGGTAAAAGCACCCTGATCGAGGACATCCTTTACCCGGCCTTGATGAAAAAATTCTTCGGCGGCCGACATAGGCCCGGCAAACACAAGGAAATGGTCGGAATCCAACATCTTGACAAGGTAATCAATATTGATCAATCTCCGATCGGTAGAACGCCCCGTTCCAATCCGGCCACCTATACCGGAGCATTTGACGGTATACGCGAGCTTTTTGCCAATACGACCGAGTCGCGTATCCATGGTTATAATGCCGGGCGATTCAGTTTTAATGTACGCGGTGGAAGATGTGAAGCCTGTTCTGGTGATGGCATCATCAAGATCGAAATGCATTTTTTGCCTGATGTCTATATCCCCTGTGAGGTTTGCAAAGGCAAACGCTATAACCGGGAGACACTGGAAGTTAAATATAAAGGCAATAATATTGCTGATATTTTGGCCATGACGGTAGATGAGGGCGTAGACCTGTTTGAGAATATACCCAAGATCCATCGTAAACTAAAAGTACTGCAAGATGTTGGCCTGGGTTATATTCAACTGGGGCAGCCTGCTCCGACATTGTCCGGAGGAGAAGCGCAGCGGGTCAAATTGGCTACCGAGCTGTCAAAAAGAACCCTTGGGAAAACGATTTATATTTTGGATGAGCCCACCACCGGATTACACAAGGAAGATATAAAGCATCTGCTGGAAGTCTTAAACCGGTTGGTGGAGGCTGGCAATACCGTTGTAATCATCGAACATAATCTGGATGTCATCAAATCAGCTGATTATATCATTGATTTGGGGCCTGAAGGTGGAGAAAAAGGCGGCGAGATCATTGCCCAGGGGACGCCGGAAGAACTGGCAACGCAGACGCGATCCTATACCGGTCAGTATCTGAGCCAGGTTTTGCAGCAATAGTATGACTCTATTCAGGAGGTTTTTATGGAGATCCTGCGGGAGCGATTGAAACATGTTCCCCTCCAACCGGGGGTATATCTATTTAAGGATCAGGAAGGCCGGGTCATTTATGTAGGCAAGGCCAAGATCCTGCGTAATCGCCTGCGCTCCTATTTTCAGTCTCCGGAGCATCTTCTGCCCAAAGTAAAGGCCATGATGATGCGGGTGGCGGATTTTGATTATGTGATCAGCAGCAGCGAAGTGGAAGCGCTGATTTTAGAAAATAATCTCATAAAGGCTTATCAGCCCCGTTACAACATTATGCTGCGGGATGACAAAACCTACCCGTATATTAAAATCAGCGCGGAAAAATACCCGCGCATCTCTATCGTCCGGGAAAGCAAGGACAAAGTCTCCCGTTACTACGGGCCATATACCGATGTAGGCAATGTCAAGGAAACTCTCAAGCTGCTTAACAACATATTTCCGCTGCGAACCTGTAAAAACCTGAAGGAGCAACCCCGGCCCTGCCTGAATTATGATCTTGGCAAATGCCTGGGCCCTTGCGGCGGACAGATCAGTGAGGCAGATTATCGGTTAATGGTAGAGGGCATGGTCGATTTTCTGGAAGGCAGATCCCAGGATCTTATGGCACTTAAGGAGGCGGAAATGCATGCTGCCGCTGCCAATCTTGAATTTGAAAAGGCCGCCCGGCTGCGTGATCAGATGAAGGCCATCAAAGCATTGGACGCCCGCCAGCAGGTGATTTTTGATCATCCCTATTTTATTGATGCCATTGCCATGGTCGCCGGAGAAAAGGAAAATCTCGCCCTGGTATTTAAAATCCGCAACGGGCAGATCACCGCCAAGGATACTTATTGGTTGAAACGAGCCATAGAAGAAGAAAAGGGCGAAGTAATGGACTTCTTTCTCAAGTATTACTATGGCGAGAACCATGATATACCCGGTATTATTTTGCTTGGCGAGCCGCCGGCCGAACAACAGCTGCTGGAAAACTGGCTGAAGGAGAGCAGCGGCAAATCAGTCCGCATGAGCATACCCAGCCGGGGAGAAAAAAGGCGCATCATGGACATGGTAACCGAAAATGCCCGATTGCTATGGGAAGAAAAAACCCAGCAGGATCTGAAAGCCCGCAGAATATTGCAGCACCTGGCAGAGAAACTGGAGTTGGAATTGATCCCGGAGCGGATCGAGTGCT
>CAZRMB010000153.1:0-5839 GCA_964600925.1 uncultured Syntrophomonas sp. | reverse complement strand
TAACTGTTACCGGTCACGATCATCAATTACAGGTAAAACAACGGGGTGGTTCGGTTTTAATTAATCCCGGCACGACTGGAGCAGCTGGTTTGCGGGGGTTGTACTCCGAAGAAGGAAAAGCTTATTCCGCCGTCGTTGCCTATCTTCTTCCGGGATCCGGGCTGATTGCCATGGATCTGATTGATTACGAACCTGCCTCCAATCAGTTTTCCCTGCATCGCAAAGTGGTTCAGCCGATGTCTGACAATAAGTCAGCCATATCGCAGCAAAAGATATGACCTGCTATGGTAAGTTATACTGGGGCTTACCTCATCAACCAACAAAGCTCCTCGCATCACTGCAAGGAGCTTTTATGATTATCCCAAAGGCTTAATAATTAATTGGACAAGGCCTTGTCAAACATTCTTCTTTCTTTGAATTCTTCCTGTTTGCCGGCATTCCACTGGTCAATGGGACGGATGTAACCCACTACCCGGGAATATACTTCACAAGGTGTCTCTTTGCCTTCGGCTTCACAGATGGGGCAGCTGTATTTTTCCCCACTCAGATAACCGTGGCTGGGGCAGATGCTGAAGGTCGGGGTAACTGTGAAATAAGGCAGCTTGAACTGATTGCAGACCTTGCTGACCAGCTTTTTGACCGATTCCACCGAAGAGATGGATTCTCCCAGGAAGATATGGAAGGTAGTACCGCCAGTATAGCGGGTCTGCAATTCATCCTGGATCTGCAGCGCCTCAAACAGGTCATCGGTGTACTTGACCGGCAATTGGGTGGAGTTGGTATAGTACGGTTCGGCCCCATTTTTAAATTCATCTTCATTGGCAACGATGATCTTGGGATAGGCTTCCTTGTCCTTGCGGGCAATCCCGTAGGACACACCCTCAGCCGGGGTTGCTTCCAGGTTGTAAATGTTGCCGCTCTCTTCCTGATATTCTACCAGCCGGTCCCGCATGAAATCCATAACTTCCTTGGAGAACTCCAGTCCTTCCGGGCTGGCGATATTATGCCCCAGGAAGTTGAGACAGGATTCGTTCATGCCTACCAAACCAATGGTGGAAAAATGATTTTTCCAGTACTGACCGGTGGCTGTCTTGACGCCCCGCAGATAAAACTGTGAATACGGATAGAGGCCTGAATCAGTCAGGCTTTCCAGAACTTTGCGCTTGATCTCCAGACTGTCGCGGGCAATATCCATGATGTCAGACAAGCGGCTAAAATATTCTTCCTTGCTCTGGGAAAGATAACCCAGTCTGCTCATATTAACGGTAACCACCCCGATCGATCCGGTCAGAGGATTGGCTCCGAACAACCCGCCGCCGCGCTTTCTCAGTTCGCGATTATCGAGGCGCAGACGGCAGCACATGCTGCGTGCGTCTTCCGGGTTCATGTCCGAATTGACAAAGTTGGAGAAGTTAGGGATGCCGTATTTGGCGGTCATCTCCCAGATTTTATCGTAATTGGGGTTGCTCCAGTCAAAATCCTCGGTAATGTTATAGGTCGGGATGGGGAAAGTGAATACTCTTTCCTCGCAGTCTCCTTCCATCATTACCTCGGCAAAAGCTTGGTTGAGCATATCCATTTCCGCCTGGAACTCACCGTAGGTCTTGTCCATGTACTGGCCTCCGATGATGACCGGCTCATTCTTCATGAACTCCGGCACTTTGAGATCCATGGTGATGTTGGTAAACGGAGTCTGGAAACCCACCCGGGTGGGAACGTTCATGTTGAAGACAAACTCCTGCAATCCCTGTTTGACTTGCTTGTAATCCAGTTTGTCATAGTAAATGAAAGGAGCCAAAAGGGTATCAAAATTGGAGAATGCCTGCGCTCCGGCGGCTTCCCCCTGCAACGTAAAGAAGAAGTTGACCAGTTGGCCCAGAATGGAGCGGAAATGTTTGGCCGGGCCGCTGGCAACCTTGCCGCGTACGCCTTTGAAGCCTTCCATCAGCAAGTCATGAATATCCCAGCCTACACAATAGACGCCCAGGATACCCAGGTCGTGGATATGAAAATCACCGCTGCTCTGCATCTCTTTCATCTGCGGGGTGTAAATCTGATCCTGCCAGTATTGGGATACGATCAACGAGGAAATATGAAAATTCATTCCCTGCAGAGAGTAGGTCATGTTGGAATTTTCTTTGATTCTCCAGTCATTTTTGTCCAGATAATCGGCGATGATCTTGTTGTTGAGGAAAAGCTGGCCTGTTTTGCGGATATCGTCGTGCTGCTTACGGTAGAGTATGTAAGCTTTGGCCGTCTTGTAATGTCCGTTTTTAACCAGTACTTTCTCAACCAGATCCTGGATACCTTCCACAGTGGCGATTTCATCATCGTCCACATATTGGGCTATCTCTATAACTTTATCCGCCAGTTCCTTGGCAGCATTATAATCCTTGCCTCCAACAGCCCTGGCGGCTTTAAAAATCGCTTGCGCGATCTTATCTGTTTCAAAAGGTACGATGCGTCCGTCTCTTTTTTTGATTCTGCTTATGTCCATGCCCATCCTCCTTGCTTTTTTGCACTACAACCACAACATATATTGCTTAATATTTTCCGAACCACTAGATGGAGTATACTTATTATCCTATGCTGAATAGAAAATAGCAAGTGCTTATTAATGCATTTTGGTTAATTTTGTGAAAAAAACTCTTAGATTACGTCTTTATTTTCACAAATTCGCAGTTGCTCTCTTTATTCATTGATTCATAGACATATTAAAGCAGAGTCGGAAATATTCCTCCTCTGCTCCATTCTGCTTTATATATTATATGACTTTCTGTCGACTATTTTCCCCCTGACAGCTTTTGATTCAGCAAAGCCTGAACCTTGAGAGGCAGACCGAAAAGGTTTATAAATCCTTCGGCGTCCTTGTGACTGTAGATGTCATCCGCGCTGAAAGTAGCCAGGTCTTCCAGATAGAGTGAATAGGGCGAAACGGAGGCCACCGCTATGCAGCTGCCTTTGTACAATTTCACCTTTACTTTGCCGGTCACGTTCTTCTGAGTCTCATCGACGAAAGCGTCCATAGCCGCCTTGAGCTTGGTAAACCAGTTGCCATCATAAACAAGTTCGGCATATTTGACAGCCATTTGTTCCTTGAATTGCAGGGTGCGGCGGTCGAGCGTCAGCCGCTCCAGTTCTTCATGGGCGGTATATAAAATAGTGCCTCCAGGCGTCTCATAAACACCGCGTGATTTCATGCCCACCAGACGGTTTTCCACCAGTGATACGATTCCAACTCCATTGGCTCCGCCCAGGCGGTTAAGCTCAGTCAGCAGTTCCACCGGTTTCATTTTCTTGCCATCGATGGCGACCGGTATGCCCTGTTCGAAAGTTATTTCCACATAGGCGGGCACATCGGGGGCATCTTCGGGGGGAACCGTCAGCATATACATTTCATTTTTAGGCTCATTGGCGGGGTCTTCCAGGTCGCCGCCTTCGTGGGATATATGCCAGATATTGCGGTCACGGCTGTAGATTTTTTCTTTGCTGACCGGCACTTCGATGCCGTGGGCATTGGCATAATCGATCGCGTCTTCACGCGATCTTATATTCCATTCCCGCCAGGGAGCGATGATTTTCAGCGCCGGATTGAAAGCTTTGACCCCTAGTTCGAATCGTACCTGATCGTTGCCTTTACCGGTAGCGCCGTGGCAAACCGCAGTTGCGCCTTCCTTCTCAGCAATCTCGACCATCTTTTTGGCCATAAGCGGACGGGCAAAGGATGTTCCCAGCAGGTATTTCTTTTCATAGATGGCCCCGGCTTTCAAAACCGGGAATACATAATCGGTTACAAATTCTTCGGTCAGGTCTTCGATGTATACTTTGGAAGCTCCTGAGCGCAGTGCTTTTTCCCTGACCGGAGCCAGTTCATCGCCCTGACCCACATCCGCGCAGAAAGCGATGACCTCATAACCGTAGTTTTCTTTTAACCAGGGAATGATGATCGATGTATCAAGTCCTCCCGAATATGCCAGTACTACTTTATCCAAAATGTTTGCCTCCTTTGATTTCGTGCTGTGATGTTTGGATTGTTTATTTTATATAACCAATGCCATGATTGCTTTATGTGCATGCAGTCGATTTTCCGCTTCCGGGAATACGACTGATTGAGGTCCGTCCATTACTTCATCGGTAATTTCCTTGCCCCGTTTGGCGGGTAGACAATGCAGTACGATGGCATCCTTGTGGGCATGGCTCATGAGCTCGCGATTGATCTGATAGCGCAGGAATTTCTTTTCTTTTTCTGCCGCTTCAGCTTCCTGGCCCATGCTGGCCCAGACATCAGTATAAACCACATCGGCCCCGCTTACAGCCTCAACCGGATCTTCCACCACCCACAGCTTGGCGCCGGTGGCAATGGCCGCTTCCTGGGCCTGGCTCAGTACCCCGGCATCCGGCTCAAATCCCTTCGGGCAGGCGATAACGACGTCCATTCCGGTCTTGGCACCGCCATTGAGCAGCGAATGAGCCACGTTGTTGCCGTCGCCGACGAAGGCCAGTTTGATCCCTTTCAGGCTGCCTTTGTTTTCAATGATGGTCATCATGTCGCCGATCACCTGGGTGGGGTGAAGCAGATCGGTCAGCCCATTAATGATCGGTATCGAAGCCCAATGGGCCAATTCCAGAACTTCATCATGGGAAAAAGTCCTGATCATAATCCCGTCCAGCATCCTCTCCAGTACCAGTGCAGTGTCCTTTACAGTTTCCCCGCGTCCCAGTTGGATATCGCGCGGGCTAAGGAAAAGGGCATGTCCGCCCAACTGATACATTCCTACCTCAAATGCGACCCGGGTGCGGGTGGAGCTTTTTTGAAAGATCATCCCCAGCGTCTTGCCGGCCAGTACCGGATGGGGTATCCCGGCTTTCTGCTCTTTTTTGAGCTGCAACCCGGTCTCCAGTATAAGGGCGATTTCATCTGTGGTGAAATCAAGCAGACTGATAAAATCTCTGCCCTTTAATGATTGATTGACTTCCATTACCGCTATCCTCCTAATCTTTCCATTCCCGCAGGGATTTTTTGAAAATATTCACAGCCTGATTTACTTCTATTTCATTTATGTTCAGGGGGGGAACGAAACGCATCACGTTTGCTCCAGCGCCTAACAGCAGCAGACCGTTCTGCATGCAGATCGTCACCAGATCCTTGACTGGAGCGCTGAATTCCACGCCCAGCATGAGGCCTTTGCCTCTGACGGTGATCATTCTCTCATCCTTGATTGATTCAAGAGACTGCTTGAGATATCCTCCCATCTTATTTACATTATCCAGAAAATCCGGTGCGGATACAAGCTCTACTACGCGACCGGCAACAGCTGTTGCCAGAGGATTGCCGCCAAAAGTGGAGGCATGGTCACCGGGGGCAAAACCGCTGGCAGCTTGGTCGGTAGCCAGCATGGCGCCGATCGGAAAGCCACCGCCCAGTCCTTTGGCCATGGTCACAATATCAGGTTTAACACCATAGCTTTGATAGGCCATGAAATGCCCGCTGCGTGCCACTCCGCACTGAACTTCATCAAATATCAGCATGATCCCTTCCCGGTCACAGATGCGCCGCAAACTGTTCAGAAAAACCGGATCGGCAGGGTGAACGCCGCCTTCGCCCTGGATGGGCTCGATCATGATGGCTGCGGTTTCCTCGCTGATCAGCTTTTCCACCGAGGCCAGGTTGTTGTAATCAGCATATAAAAATCCCGTCGGCAGAGGTGCAAAGCCCTCCTGGTATTTCTTTTGTCCGGTGGCGGTCAGGGTGGCCAGGGTTCTGCCATGGAATGAATCGTTGAATACGATGATCTGATTACGACCCGGCTCCTTTTGACGATAAAAATATTTACGGGCC
>CAZRMB010000152.1:1981-5840 GCA_964600925.1 uncultured Syntrophomonas sp. | reverse complement strand
CAGCAACTGGCAGGTGATCGTGATGAAGAATGATCTGGTCAAAATTGCGCTTGCCAAGGTCGTCCGGCAAAATAAAGCGATCATGGCGCTGCTGATCATTGCGGTTTTGGGAGTTGTGCTGACCAGCCTGATCCCGCCGCAGATTTTAAAAATAATCATCGACCGCCATCTGGTTCCCAAAAGCAGTGACGGATTGCTGAACCTGGCAGCCTTGTATCTGGGAACATTATTGTTTATCGGAGTTTTTGATTTTCTCAAGGAAGCGATCCTGACGATTCTGGGACAAAAAATCACCAAAGAGATCCGCCTGGAAATGATGTACAAACTGGGGAAAATCAAAACCCGCTTCTTTTCCGCGCAGGAATCAGGGGCGGTGGTTTCGCGTTTTACCAACGACGTAGAAGCCATCAATACTTTGTTTACCAGCGGTGTGGTGGGCATGATCATCAGCAGTTTTAAAATCATCGGCATTGTAGTGTCGATCTGGCTGTTCAGTTATAAACTGGGGCTGGTCACCTTGCTGTTCCTGCCCATCATATATACGATCACCAGACTTTTTCAGATCCGCATGCTAAAGGCGCAGATTATAAACCGCGTGCTGGTCGGCAAGGTCAACAACCATATAGCGGAGAGCCTCAACAATGTGCTCATGATCAAATCCTTCAGTAAAGAGCAGTACATGGAACAAAAATTTACCCGTTATCTGCTGGAAAACTTCCAAACCATTGAAAAAGTAAATTTCTATGATGCCGTTTATTCACCCATCATTCAGGTTCTGCGGGCGATCGTGATCAGCTGCATCGTACTGCTGTCGGCCGGGAAAATGAGTATGCTGGGGATTTCTTTGGGTATGGTGGCTGCCTCGATCGAGCTTATTTCAAATTTGTTTGAGCCGGTAGAAAATCTGGGGATGGAACTGCAGAATATTCAGCAGGCAGTGTCAGGCGTAGGCAGAGTCAATGAATTTTACAGTGAACCGGAAGATGAAGAGAAGAATGAGGAGCTGACCGCAGCCCAAATCATTCCTGACCGTTCAGCCATTTGCGTAAGATTTGACCGGGTCAGCTTCCAATATGAAGACCATATCGATATTTTAAAAGATATCAATTTAGCGCTTAAGCCCCAGGAAAATGTAACTTTTGTCGGTCGCACCGGGGTGGGCAAGTCCACTCTGTTCAAGCTGATCGTGGGTCTACTACAGCCGCAGGAAGGGGCCATAACCTTAAACGGCATAGATGTCTGCAGCATTCCCAATCGTGAGAAACGCAAGATCTACGGTTATGTGAATCAGAGCTTTCATCTTATTAAAGGTACGGTGGCCGAACAGATAAGTTTGCAGGATGAAAGTATCAGCAGGGAGCAAATTATAGATGCCTTGCGGTATGTGGGGATGCTTGGCTACGTCGAGTCCCTGGAACACGGCCTGGATACCGAGGTGAGCGGCGACACGTTTTTCTCCCAGGGGCAGAAGCAACTGCTGGCGATCGCCCGGGCCATTGTGACCGATCCTCCGCTGTTGCTGCTGGATGAGATCACGGCCAATCTTGATTCCATTACCGAAGAAAGAATTGTGACGGTGTTGCAAAAGGCCAGCCAGGCTCATACCATTCTGTCGATTTCTCATCGCTTGTCGGCAATGGTTGCCAGTGATACCGTGGTCATTCTGGAAAACGGCCGGGTCAAGAATGTCGGCTCACCTGAAATGCTTATGCAAAATGATGATTGGTACCGCAGTCACGTTACCCTGGAGAAGCTGACCTGGAAATAGATATTTTAATTAAATTTTAATGAATAGATCGTTCAGTTCAAAAAATTGCCGTTGTTATCCTTGGGATCATCTGATATATAATGGACATATATACTTTTAAAGTTTGGAGAATGAGCAATGATGATGAAGGATACTTTCAAACATATAATTTTTGATTTCGACGGGACCATTGCCGATTCAATGAAGTTGTCCATTGAGTTGTTCAACCAGGCTGCCCACAAATATAATTTTAAAACGATCAATGAAGAATCATTCGAGAATCTTTATAAATTGTCCATTCTGGAAAAGTGCAAAGCCTTGAACGTTTCTCTTACCAGTATCCCCAGAGCGAGCATGGAGATCACCCGCAGCTATAACCGACTGATCAGCCTTATCCCGTTAATCAAAGGGATAAAAGAGGTCATCCTTGATTTGAAACAGCGTGGCTACACGCTGAGTATCGTTTCTTCAAACGCCGGCGATAATATCAAAAAGTTTCTTGCGATCAACAATATTGATGTTTTTGATCATATTTATTCAGCTAAAAACTTGTTTGGCAAAGATAAAGCCATAAGCAGTTTTATTAAAAAGAATCGGATCAAAAGAGAAGAAGCTGTTTATATTGGCGACGAGATCAGAGATGTTGCTGCCTGCAAGGCCAATAATATTAAAGTCATCGCGGTAGCCTGGGGGGGCTTTGAATCTCTGGATATGTTAACCAAAGCAGGCGCTGATTTCATGGTGAGTGATCCTTCAGAGATTTTTGCGATTATCCAGCCTTGCTAAGCAGTTGATGGCAAAATGAGAAAGCGTTGACTGTAAGCCTGCGGATAAACTAATGTTGTATTCTGCCTGCTAAAATCGAGCTGCATTTTCTTTAACCGGTATGTTTGTGGGGCATACCGGTTTTTTAAATTTAATTTTACCTTGTGCTCCTTGTCTGCAAGGCTTCAGATGATCATCTAATTAGATCCGCCATATAGCATATAAACAAAAGCCCTGGCATAAAACAGAGAACAATGTGGCTAAAATATCATATTATTGTTATACTGCAGGTGAATTATGCTAAATCACAAATGATTAAACGGAAAGGAATTTTGTATGCTTGACAAGCTGAACAGAGCCAAACAGAATCAAATGATAAAAATGATCCTCCTGGCCGGCGTGGTGTTGCTGATCGTTTTATATTTTCCCGACGTCATTAACAAAACCAGGGCATTGCTGGCAGTTTTTTATCCGTTGCTGATAGGCGCTATCATTGCTTTCATTCTTAATATATTGATGTCCGGCTATGAAAAGATATATTTTCCTGCCAGCCAAAACCGGTTTGTGAACGGGAGCCGTCGGGGCATATGTTTGCTGCTGGCAATGCTGACCATCGTCTTGATCGTATATATCGTATTGCGAATCATCATTCCTCAGATCGCCCATACCATCTATTTGATCTCGGCCGGATTCCCGGACATGTACGCCCATGCGCTTAACTGGGCTAAACAGTATTCTGATGAGGTCCCGGGACTACAGCAGAAGCTGGCCGCACTGGATGTAGACGGTGCAGCAATTGTAAAAAAGGCTATGGCTCTTTTTGGCAGTTGGGCCTTTGGAACCGTTTCCGTGATTGGGTCGGTGTTTGGCAAAATTGTTAATTTTGTGCTGGCCCTGGTTTTTAGCATTTATATCTTGTTTGACAAGGAAAATCTCAAAGTCCAATTTGACAAACTATGCAGAGCCTATATGCGCCCTCGCCGGCGGGAAAAATTATATGACGGATTGAGCCTTACCAACCGTATATTTTCGGATTATATTATCGGCCAATGCAAAGAAGCCTTTATATTGGGCGCCTTGTGCGCGATCGGCATGTTGATCTTTGGTTTCCCTTATGCATTGTCGGTTGGATCGGTCGTCGGCCTAACGGCATTGATTCCCGTGGTGGGAACTTTTATTGGCGCGGCGATCGGCGTTCTCCTGATCGTGATTGTCGATCCGGTCAAAGCTTTGTTGTTCATCGTATTTATCATTGTACTGCAGCAACTGGAAGGCAATTTAATTTACCCCAGAGTAGTAGGCGACAGCGTAGGGCTGCCGGGAATCTGGGTACTGGCGGCCATAACC
>CAZRMB010000152.1:0-1881 GCA_964600925.1 uncultured Syntrophomonas sp. | reverse complement strand
AGTAGTAGGCGACAGCGTAGGGCTGCCGGGAATCTGGGTACTGGCGGCCATAACCATCGGCGGAGGTTTGATGGGCATCACCGGCGTACTGCTGGGCGTGCCGGTGGCCGCCACGATCTACAAGCTGCTGGGTAAAGCGGTTAATCACAGATTGGATGAGGACTGTTTGGTTGCGGATGAGAGTATCTGACAAATAGCGAAAAAGGACGCAAACAAGAGAAACATCAAACCTCCTCTGTTTGCGAGGATGGATTCGTTAGTCCATCTGTTTAACGTTAACCTTTTTGCCCTTAATCGGCATTTCCTGCAGTGCTTCCAGGACCAGGCTGCCTTTATTGGCCAGGATCTCTACATAAGAATAAAAGTCCTGCACATCAATAATTCCAATATCACTCGCACTAACGCACTCAATATTGGTAAGAGCGCCGAGGATATCGCCGGGTCGCATGTTCTTTTTCCTGCCTGCATTGATTCGTATTTTTGTAACTTCGTTATTTAATTCGCCGCGCCGGTCACGCTTGGAGCTTGACCTGGCCGTTAACCTGTCATCAGGAAGAGCACTCACTAATATCGGATCTTCAGCCGAGGGGAGCGCTTTCTCTGCAATTTCATAGCCCACATATTGCTCGATTTCCTGCAGCATTTTATACTCACCGGCGGAGACGAAGGTGATGGCTGTGCCTTCATTGTCTATCCGACCGGTTCGTCCAATCCGGTGAACGTATTTTTCCTTATCAAAAGGAATGTCATAATTAATCACCAGGGTTAACGCTTCGATGTCGATTCCTCTGGCGGCAACGTCGGTAGCGATGAGAAGCGGGAAGTCCCCGTTCTTAAAACGCTGCATGATTGACAGTCGATCCCTTTGTTCCATACCGCCATGCAAGCCCCGGCACAGATATCTATTCGCCTTCATCCGCTGAACCAACTGGTCCACTTTTTCTCTGGTATGACAGAAGACCAGGCTGAGTTCCGGTTGCATGGAATTGAGAATAAGATTTAAAAGATCAAACTTATCATGCTCTTCGACGGTGTAGTAAAATTGCTCAATCCTTGCGGTCGTCGGGTTTTGAGAAGCAACTTCAATCCGCTTGGGGTCGCGCATGTATTGATGGCATATTTTTTCAATGGCATCCGGCATGGTGGCCGAGAATAGCATAGTGACCCGATTAAGGGGGATTTCCTTGAGAATAGTCTCCACCTGATCAATAAAGCCCATGTTCAGCATTTCATCTGCCTCATCAATCACCAGGTACTTGATTTCATCGAAGCTGACATTCCCTTGCTGCAAGTGGTCCAGCAATCTTCCCGGGGTGGCAACAATGACATGCACCCGCTGGCGGAGCTGACTTTTTTGCATATACATCGGCTGTTGACCGTAAATAGCCGCCACTCTGATGCGATTGAAGCGGCCAATATCAGAAAAATCTTCCCCGACTTGTACTGCCAGCTCTCTCGTGGGGGTAAGCACCAATACCTGAGGTTTCTTTTGTTCCAATACGATTCTTTCACAAATCGGGATAGCGAAGGCAGCCGTCTTGCCACTGCCGGTTTGAGCCTTCACGATCAGATCTCTGCCTTCGATTGCAAAGGGAAGCACTTGTTCCTGGACTTCAGTGGGCGTTTCATAGCCCAATTTATCCAGTGCCGCTAATGTTTCTCCGGAAAAACCATATGCTTTAAAATTCGTTTTATCCATTACTGAAAAACTCCATATCCAATGCATTTTCTATACTTCATACATTATCGCACATATTTTCGGAATCCATATGGTAACGGTCTTCCTGTCATTATTATTTGACAGTGACAAGCGGGAATAGCAATATTAATTTGCATAATGTTCACTGATTAAATTGAAGCTAACTAAAGCAATGCCTCACA
>CAZRMB010000151.1:0-5858 GCA_964600925.1 uncultured Syntrophomonas sp. | reverse complement strand
AGCAGAATATCTGCCTTTGATAATTCCGCTTCCAGTTTGCGCGTATATGACTTGGCTGCGAATAAATGCCCGATACCTCGGAGGAAATTTTTATAATCATACTTCTGCTTCACAACCAGAATTTCGTCAATATCGTTATGGTTTTTAGCACCCAGGCTTAAAACCCGGTCTTTGATATTTTCCCGATTGCGCGTGCTCAGTTTGTAAATACCGTATACCAATAGAAATATAAACAAAAAAACAAGCGTACAGATCAGTGCTTCCATTTTCATCCCTCCTTGCGGTCAGTTTCCCGGGCTAAATATATCCGTTGCCAGATTGATTCCCTCCGCTTCCAATTTGTTCAATATCTTGGGCGTAATTCCGGTAGCATGATGACGACCCTTCAATTGGCCATTGGCATCAATTCCTTGCTGTTCAAACAGAAAAATATCCTGCATCTGAATCGTATCACCCTCCATTCCCAATATTTCAGTGATGTGAGTGATTACTCGGCGGCCATTGCGCATACGAGTCTGTTGAATAACCAGGTCAACGGCAGAGGTTATTTGCTGACGAATGGCTCTGATCGGCAGATCCATACCCGCCATCAAAACCATGGTTTCCACTCTGGCCAGCATATCACGCGGCGAGTTGGCATGACCTGTGGTAAGTGAACCATCGTGTCCGGTATTCATAGCCTGGAGCATATCCAGTGCTTCGCCGGCCCTGACTTCCCCGACAACGATCCTGTCAGGCCGCATACGCAGGCAGTTACGCACCAGATCCCGGATAGTAACGGCCCCTTTTCCTTCAATATTGGCCGCGCGTGTTTCCAGACTAACCACATGATCCTGATTAAGCTGCAATTCCGCTGCATCTTCAACGGTTATGATGCGTTCGTCATCAGGAATAAAGGAAGCCAGTACATTCAGCAGGGTTGTTTTACCACTGCCCGTACCTCCTGATATGAAAATATTAAGACGCCCTTTTACAGCCGCCTCCAGCAATCTTGCCATCGGCATGGTTAAACTGCCAAATCGTATCAGATCATTGATACTGTAAGGTGTCTTGGAGAATTTGCGGATCGTTATACTGGGGCCTTTTAACGCCAGGGGTGCAATGATAGCATTGACCCGTGAACCATCAGGTAGTCGGGCATCTACCATCGGCTGGCTTTCATCAATGCGTCTGCCTATGGGAGAAACGATTTTGTCGATGATATGCAAAACATGTTCATCATCGCGAAATGCCGCCTCGCTGCGTTCCAGTTTTCCTTTGCGTTCAACATATATTTGTTTGGGCCCGTTTACCATTATTTCAGTAATTTCATTGTCATTTAAAAGCGGTTCAAGAGGCCCCATCCCCAGTACCTCGTCACTGACAACCGCAGCAATCATCTGCCTCTCTGAATAAGGCAGAAAACCTGCTTCCCGTTCCAGGATACTGTTTACCATTTCACGGGTCTTCTGGGTCAGGGCAGACTCGTTTAGATCTGTTTGTTTTAACTCCCGGTCAATTTTCTCAATAACTTCTTTATGAATCTTTAATTTAAGTGCAGCATACTTGTCTATTTTCTCTTCGGGTACTGGTTTGCTGTCAGGCACACTTATATTTTCTTGATCACCGATATTATTTTTGCTTTGCAAGCGTTGACTAAGCGACATTTCAACACCCCTATCCGAATAGCCTGGACCAGAAAGAACCCTTGGGCTTTCTTTCCCTTAAATCCCTTTGGTAACCATAGTCTTCGATAATCATTTGCGCAACTCGCTGCAAGGCTTTACTTACCTCTGTCTGGGGATGAGAAATGACGAAGGGCATGCCTTTATTGGCTGCACCGACAACGGTATGCCCATCACTGGGAATCTCTTCCGCTGCCAGAAAATCGATGGTTTTTTCCACATCCCGGATATCGATGCCAAAATTCATGGAAGAACGATTAATAACCAATTTGGTTTTGCCGCTGTGATGGAGGCCGTCCAGCAAATTAAGACTCAGTTTAAGATTCTTCACGGAAGGCAGATCCATCGACATAAGCAAAATAATCTGGGTGGACATATCCAGCGCAGTCAAAATGGTATCTGAGAAAAACGGAGGTGAATCAACAATAATATAATCAAAATTCTGCCTCAGAATGGACAAGATCTTTTCTATATGTTCAGGCACAATCAGATCTGCATCTTCTGGGCGAAGCGGTGAAGCCATTACTTTAACTCCTGAACTGTGGGGGATCAAGTAACTGTTTAACAACTGCATATCCCAATGAGTACGTTCCTGAACCAGCTCAGCCAGGGTACGTCTTGGCTTGAGATTCAAATAAACTCCTACATCTCCAAACTGCAGATCCAAATCCAATAAGGCAACTCTCTTTTTACTCTCCTGGGCGATCATTAGTGCCAGATTAACTGCCATGGTTGTCTTTCCGGCTCCTCCTTTGGCACCAAAGACAGTTACGATCTGAGGAATTTTATTCTTATTCTGCTTGTCTGCCATGCGCACCGAGGCATAACTTGCCAGTCGGGTTTTTTCCGTCAGAAATATTCTGCGAATCGCTTCAGCCATCTCGTGGGCGCTGACCTGCTCTTTAACAAAATAGTCTCTGGCACCAGCCATCATCGCTTTGCGAAAAGATTCACTGTCTGCTTCGGTTCCTATAACGATAACGCCTACTTCGGGATGAGCAAGCGTTATTTTCTCAGTCGCAGTTATGCCGTCGATCGAAGGTAAATCAATTTCGATAACAACAATGTCAGGCAAGAGCTGTTCAGTCTTTTTAACTACGCTGACACTATCCAGTACTTCTCCGATAATATGAATGTCACCCTCCTGGGACAGACTGAAAGTCAACGCCTCTCGATAAGTTTGATTATTGCTGGCAATTAGAACTCTGATTTTATCCACTGCCGGCTCTCCTTCCAAAATAATAAATCCTATATTATCTTTCAGCTCCTAATTCTATTGCGTTTTTCGATCGCCTATTCGGTACCAGTTGGCGGGGGACTGAAGTAATTAAAACCCTCTACACTGAAAGGAGCCGGAGACCCAAATCCCTTGTCAGCCGGTGAACGCAGGATCAGACTGATTTTTCCTCCTTCAACAGCTGTTTTTAAGCGCAGGGAATTCTCTAAAGTAACTGCCAGGGTAACAGTTTTAGCAGGCGTTTTCTCCTTGCTGTCTTTCTTATCATCGGCCAGACTGGTGCCAATTGCCAGTACTTCAACATCCTGAAGCACCACAACTGAACTGGGCGGCATTGAGCCTTCCTCCCCATTCAGCTTGGCGATGATATCCACTCGGTCACCAATTTTAATAAGCCCGGCTACTCCGCTGGCTTCATCAACATTAATTGACATTGCCCTCATCCCAGTATCGATTGCATAAGCAAGTCCCTGTTTGCGCTCGCCACTCTTGATTATATGGTGGGCAAGAATGATTTCCCCCTGATTGAAGTTTGTTAGTGATACTTTTCCCACAACCTCGTTTATATCCAGTATCTTCTGGTTATTTAAGAATTCACTGGGGAAATCTTTCATCAGCAACATACTTGAGGTTATGGCGGTATTGGCTGGTATGTCCTGGGCAGCAACTGCTATCCGTGTATATTCACGGTTATCCACTGACTTTTTCATCTGATCCAGATAAGAAAAAGTTAAATAGGCAGCTAGCAAGCCAAAAATCAAAGCTAATATAAAAACAAGTTTGCTCCTCATCTGCAACTCTCCTTGGATTTTCTATTGAACCAGCCTGGCTTTATATACACCAAAATCAGGTCCGTTGGGGTCGGCCTCTCCCTCAATAATTCCTTGAATAAATTGACCGGTGATCTGCCCGTTAACTCCATTGCCTGGAATATCAGAGAACAAAAACAGAGCAAATCCACATATTCGCACCTGCTTCTTGGAGGTAGTCTGCTTACCTTTTTTGTCTGTCAGCAACACTTCTTTAACCACTGGTACGATCCCAATACGGGGACAATCAGTATTATAATGTTCAATCGTACATGCGGGTGTATGTGGACATCCGGCCAGGCGATACTCAGTTCCTGCCTGGGTAGGCCCGCTCATGTTGCCCTCCTCCACATCTACCAGATCATCCAGCCTGAGGAGTCCAGTGTAATTATTCTTTAAATTTTCTTCATAATTACTGGCCCCGTTGCCCCCCAGTGAAATTGGGCCACGCCAGCCACTGAAAACCGTTTCCTGGGCACCACCTTTTAAAACGACAGTCTGCCCGGTAGACCACACATCCTCCATGACTGTTAGTGGCAAAGCCCCTCTGACCCCTGTAATTGGATCCAGCCGGGCCATGGCTTGCGCATCAACTATTTTTGATTCAACTCCCAGAATCCTGGCCAGCCCATATTTAACGGTTTTATGGGCAGATACAAATACAGCACGGTCAGATTCGAGAATTTGTGGAGTATCGACAACCGAATCGAGCGGGCAGTCTGCTTGCCCATAAGTGAGAGCGGTATCTATAGCTTGGGTGGGATTGTCCGGCAGATCTTGAAGTGCAGCCAGGGCTGCAGCATCAACTGCATTTTGCAGCCTCGCCCGAGTTACATAGACAGCTCCGGTATCTGTTACCATTGCTGCCATACCGACCAGAACGGTTATGAGAAGGGTTATTAAAATAATTGTGCTGCCTTTTTCATTGCCAATAAATTTGTTCATTTCAATCATCTCGCTACTCAACCCGCATGGTAACACGGGCAGATATCTGACAGGGATCTCCGGTAATCACAGAAATAATTGGCGTCTTGACTTCCAGAGGATAATTCACATTGATATTTACCGGATTCCCGGTGGCGCGTTCCAACGGCACGGGCGTAATATCAATATCAAGTTTGGTTGGATCCAGAAAAGAGCATCTGTCTTTAACAATTATGATAATATCTTCATCCGGCACACCCAGCGATGCTGCCCGGGCGCCTTCCCGAGCGGCATTGTCTATCATTATATTGCCGGCATAAATTCGTCCGAATTCAACAATGCCAAAAACCAACAATAATAATACCGGCAATATTAAAGCAAGTTCCACCAATGCTTGCCCGTGTTGGTTTGAAATCAGTTGCCGTCGCAAAGCCATCACCCCATCCACCAGAAGGCGCTGGCCGCACCGGCAACGATCGCCAGTCCATAGGGAAACATTATCTTTTCACGATTGAGATCAAATGCAACCACATTAAAACATGTCCCAATCAACAAATTTAACCCGCTTAAAAGCCTTCCTCCTAAACTAATCAGGCGACGTTGATATACTATGATCGCCAAAGCTATTATGCCACCGGCAATCGCCATACCAAGCGCCGAATATAGTATAAAAACCGGCCCCTTGACAGCGCCAATGACCGCCAACAGTTTCACATCACCGCCACCCATTCCACCGAAAGCAAACGGTATGATCAGTATACTCAGCCCAGCCATGAACCCGGCCAATGATTGAACCAATCCCGGCCAGCCAGCAGAGAAAAAATTAAAGGCCAAACCAAAAATCAATACCGGCAATATTATAACGTTATATATTTTTCGTTCTCGCAAATCGGTCAGCAGGCAAAACAATAGCATTAAAGCCAAGACAATATCCTGCAAATCTAACCCTCCTCAGTAGAACAGACCCTGCCTGGTTTGTTGAAGCAAGGTCTGTTCTTTGGATCCGGCACCCAAACCCAGGCATATGATTAAAATCAAGTGAAGTTGGTCAGAGGTTGTAAACACCCCCGCACTATGATTACCCCTGGGCCGCAGGAGCAGCGAAGTTGATCCCTTCGAATACGGCTTTGATCTTATCTTTAAAAATAACTACAGAACCAATCAGTAATACTGCTACCAAAGCAATTATAAGAGCATACTCTGTCATTCCCTGGCCATCTTCTT
>CAZRMB010000150.1:0-5900 GCA_964600925.1 uncultured Syntrophomonas sp. | reverse complement strand
GAGGAAGCTTGGGCCGGCCAGCGTACGGCCATCAACTTACAGGGAATTGAAAAATCCATCATCAACCGCGGCAATGTTCTTGTCCGCCCGCAAACCGTCTGGCCGACACAGCGCCTCGACGTTTTTGTTGAATACCTCGCTTCGAACCCCAAAAGCCTCAAAAACAGAACTCTCGTCCGCCTGCATACGGGCACAAGCGAAATTATTTCAAGGATAATTCTTCTGGAGCAAGACGAGCTGGCGCCCGGCCAGAAGGGATTCGCACAGCTTATATTGTCCGCTGAAGATGTCGTTGTCGCCGGCGACCATTTTGTTTTGCGCAGCTATTCTCCGATCACAACAATCGGCGGCGGGCAGATAATTGATCCTCTGCCGAAAAAGCATAAAAGGCTTAATGATAAAATTATTGCAGATCTGGATTTATTGCAGACAGGCGGCCTTCAGGAAAGAATCAGCGTAATTCTGGAAAGAACCGGCTTTACGGGAATAAATCTGCCGCGCCTGGCCTTTCGTCTGGGCGTTAAAGCGAAAAAAGTTCGAGAAGCGCTGGAAAATTTATTCTCGGGCAAAAAAGCGTTCCTGCTCGACAGCGACGATACAACCGTTATATCCGCCCGCTTCTTCCAGCAAACTGAAGAAGCCATCATTAGAATAATTACCGACTATCACAAAAATAATCCTTTGAAGGCGGGAATCTCCAAGGAAGAACTGAAAGTTTCGCTGGAAAAAGCCGTTCCGCCGAAGTTGTTTAACATTGTTCTGGGTTCGCTCAATAAAAAGGGAACCATCGTCAGTGATAAAGACAACGTGCGCCTGGCTAAACACCAGGTGGAGCTCGCGGGTGATCTGGACTCCTTGCGCCGGGACATAGACAAAATATACAAAGAAGCCGGCCTGACGCCTCCATTTCTTAAGGAAGTCATCGCTCAATTCGCCGCCCAGAAAACCAAAACGCAAAGTATCATTAATTTGATGCTCAAAGAAGGCGACTTGATTAAAATAAACGAGGAGCTTTGTTTTTCCAGTGAAATCTTGAACAAATTAAGAAGCGATTACAAGGCAATGCTAATCAAAGACGGCAAAGCGACACCGGCCAGCTTCAAGGAATTAACCGGTCTTTCCCGCAAATACATCATCCCGCTGATGGAATACTTCGACATGAACAAACTCACCGTCCGCGTCGGCGACCACCGCATTTTGAGAGAAAAGACGTGAGCTTTTTTACCAGAATCATAAAAAGACTCAGCCGGTTGATAGGACTTTGGTTCTGAAAAAATATTGAGAATCTCTCTTGCATCTATTTACCCGCAATTTGTAGTTTGGAGTTGTATTGAAAATTACGGCTTGAAATGCACAATAAAAAAAGGCAAAGCCATCTGGCCCTGCCTTTGTATAATTTGTTTCTATAACCGGTTTACTAATTCAGCTTTCTCCTAGCACCTGCTACACCTATCAGCCCAAGACCGAGAAGGAGCATAATGGTGGGCTCGGGAACATCGTTAATGGTGTGTGTGTCATACTCGATAACATACCCCGCGATGTTTCCAAGATTACCCTCATCGTTCCATCCAGCACTCCAGTTGAGCCCCAGGTGTTGTTCTGACGCCGCCCCGTAAGCGTCATTCGGTTCGCCGCTACTCCAATTTGCATAGGGACTCGCCGAAGTAACACCCGGAAAGCTTCCTTCCCCATTCACCCAAGTCCACCCCGCTGTGGGTGTTGTTTCGGTTGCGGGGTTCTGATAACCACCTGCCCACATTTCGCCCAAACCATTTATCTGAATCATGTTATAGACGGCCGTATCTTCATCTGATGAGGTGATTGTTACCAGGTGGCCTTGCAAACCCATATACCACTGTCCCAAGGCAGCAGCCCTGGCATTGTCCCATGTAATTCCGGAAGCTGCTATTACATCGTAATAGTGCCCATTACCGCTATAATAGACTGGCGCCCCCCAAGCGCTTGTGCAGAACAGGATAGAAATTACCAAGCCTAGAAAGTAATTCTTAATAGTGTTATGGTGTTTCATTAAAAGACCTCCTTTAATATTGATTTAATTGACAAATTGAAAACAGTTTACAACCATTTTTTTACTTTAGCATTAACCATGCCAAAAAGCCGCCTATATGCATGGAGTTAGGTTTGTCTTTCGCTGTTCCTTGATGTACAAGCGTTTGCTCATGTTAAATATTTTTTTGCCTGATGTAGGATACTTCTGCGGCTTGAGTTAAAATTATAGATTGTAAATGACTCCGACAGTAGATCGAGGCGTATTATTGCTTTGTGGCGTAACTATTTATAATCATATGGAATTGTTTCGTTATGCGGCATGTAAAATAATCCGACGTTTTTCCCGTGTTTCTTACAGATGGTCATTCGCCAGTCGGTTCGGAATATACGATGTACATTACCAATCGTACCCTTGCATATTTCGTTCGGGTAGCATGTTAATGAGTACAGGAAGCAATCTTATGGCGAGTACGGAAATCGACCACACCTGAAACGATTTCAGCGCCCCATACCGGATTTAAAGATATAAAATACCATCACATAATCTTTTGCCTGGTCGGTCATTGCCTTCAAGCAAGGCAAGTCCGCCAACGCCCCAATTTCAATATTATGCTTTGATTTTTAATCGTTGCTAAATTATGATTTAGCGGTCGGTTATGTCCAGGCAAAGGGGGAAAGGAAATGGCAACGGAAAAAGAGATCGCCTATCACCAATACAGCTGCGAAAACCAGAAATGTCTGCATGTATGGAACCAAAATGGAACAGTAGATTGTGAGGATGAAAACGGGGATATAATGAAATGCCCCAAGTGTGGAGGCGAAAAGATAATCTACATTATTAACTGCTGCTCTGATTAACCTGGCGGCGTCAACTTTCTATTTGGGACTTGCCGCTTCTTTGTGCAAAATATTTATAAGCCAATTGAAAACACAATCACCACCAGAAACCTTTAATATTACGTTTTGCGTCCTCAGTAACCGGTTTGTAAAACGGAGTTTCGGATAAGGGATGAAATTTTAAGACAGGACGTTCACCGTTTAGATACCTGGTAATCCTCTTTTCAATCGCTTCCTTACTGGGGCAATCCTCATATTTATTGCTTTTATTACAGGCGGCGATGTCATAATTATTGATATTCACAATGACCGGCTGCCATTTGGTACCATCAATTGCAGGATAAATAATGTAGACGTTCCCTTTTTCAGCGTTGAGAGAGAGCCGGGCTTTGTCACCTAATGTCAGGGTTCTTTCCTGCAAAGTGCTTCTTGAACTTTTATATGTCATGCCGATTACGTATCGACCGGGAAGAAGATCAAGCAAATCGAAAGCGGCGGATCTCAGAACATCAAGATATTTTGTCTCGTTTTCCGCCTCACCCCGAACATCCCTGATCTTACAACAATTAACTGCATAGACAAGAGCTACCTCATTTCCGGGTAAAGGCGGGCCGGAATAAAAGCGATGCGCTTCCGCTGAATATCCGGATTGACAACACATAAAAAGCAATAAGAAAGCAAAAGATAAATTGCGTATTATATTCTGGAGCATCAGATTTCCCCCTGTTTTTGTAAGCAATAAAGAGATTTGGGCGATAGGCGTGAATACCGACTGCCTCATTTCTGAGCTCAAATGGTTATTTAAAAGCCTCATAGTAATAATTGCATAGATCATCATGATAGCCCCAACCTATACCATCAGCAGATTCCATAATTTTTTCTAACCTTTGCCGAAAAGGCAGCTGTTTCCATTTTGGCATTTTAAGGACGGATGCTGTTGCTTTTTCATACATGGCAATTAACGTATCGTAAAATATTTCGTTAATATCACCACAATCAAGCGTAAATTGATTACCGCACTCAACAAAATATATCATCAAATCTACAGTGCCCTCATCGTTGCCGGTAGCCTTTGCAAAATCCTTGATTGCTTTCTCTGCTTTATCAAAGTCACAATGACTATCTTCACGCAGCACGTCCGGATATAGTGCTTCTGAAATTATTCTTTTGTATTTTTGAAGGGAGTCATCGCCTTTTATCAATCGAGCATGCAGAAAAATTTTATTATCCTCTGAAAGTTGGTAAAGATCCTTTACAAGCTCAATGAGCTGATAGGCCTCATATTCTTTTATTGATTTTTTTACATCGTTCCAATTTGGTTTCTTCAGCATTTCTTTTTTCATATTTTATCCAGAGGACGTCGCTTGTAAGCGGCGTCCTTCTCGATGTACACTGGATTTTTTTGTCAGGCAATTAGTAGTGATCGACAAAGATCAATTTACTTGTGTCAAAACTGAGTGCCGCCGATTCATTCCGGATAGAGTTCCTTTAGACGTGCCTCTCTTTCTCTACAAATCTGCTCAGCGGGCTCAATGATACAATTAGGAAGCATTATGGAAAGCTCTTCGCTTGAGCCAAAGCGTACTATCGGCTTTATCACCCACGGATACTCCAGAATATCGGGAGCCATTGCATAAGGCTGCCGTTTCTGTTCCAGAATCAGGGCAAAGGGTATTTTATGATGAAGGACAGTGGCATGGAGTTCCTGGGGAACTGAGGAACCACTCAGGTCAACTATAACAAATCGGGATAACCCAGCTAGTGTCTGCACGGTCTCCGTGAGGTTCTTCGCGGCTGGCCGGTCAAAGTCGAAGATCATGGGCAGATACTCAAAGCGGCGCAATTCATATGCCAGCCCCTGCAGCACCTCAAGGCCGCCATCCCCAAACCGCCCGAGGATGAGTACCCCTCGGCGGGTTACTGCTCTCAATATCTCTCGGAGTTTCTTGTGATCCCGAAGAAGATATATGAACTGGGCAACTTCAAGCTCATCGGTCGTTAGTATAGGTTCATCTGGAGCGCTTACAATCAAGGACTGTTGAAGAGCACCTTCGAGATCTGCATTCCATACCGAGGCTCCATAGACGAAACAACCAGACAGATCACAGTACCGTAGATTCACATCTACCAGTTGGGCGCCTCTGAGGTCCGCACCCTGCAAATGAGCTGATGTTAATTGCGCTTCGGTCAGGTCTGCATGGCATAAAAGCGCCTCTGTTAGGAAAGCGCCTTCCAAACGCGCAGATCTCAGAATACTGCGGCTCAAGTCCGCTGCTGTAAGATCGGCCTCTCGGCAGTCAGCTTCAAATAGATTTGCTTCTTTGATTTGAGCGTTACGAAGTTTCGTCTTAATCAGCTTTGCGCCGTCCAAGCGTGCTTCAGCTAGATATGCTTCTCTTATATCTGCTCCTGAAAGATCTGCGATGGTTAGTGCCGCACCTGTGCAAAGTGTTCGACGTAAATCCGCCTTGACCAGACTGGCAGCGGTTAAATCTGCCTGAACAAGGATTGAATCGCACAGGTTCGAACCATCCAGCTTAGCCTGACGCAGGTTTGCACCTTTAAGATTCACCCGGCTCAGGTTGTAGCCGCGAAGGTCTTCGCCGTCGAGTTGCGCCTCAGTCAAATCGAGTTCCAACGGTAAGTTAAGACCTGTAATCCGAACCTCGTATTTCCGTCTGTTTTTGTTCCAAGCCTGAACTCCCTTCTGTATGAGCTCTATAAGTTTTACATCGGCCATGGGTAAACCTATTTGTCTTGCAAAGCTGTATGGTGGATGAAGCGTAGTGCATCCACCTGATAAGTTTTAATTGGTGGAACCGCTGTGCTTGTTCCACCCTACGCATTAAACCGGATTTTTTTGTCGGACAATTAGTAATGATCGACAAAGATCAACTTGCTTGTGTCAAAACCGGATGCCGCCGCTTTGGCGATGAGGCGATTCTTTAACTCACCGCTTATTTCCGGGGTTCTGGACAGAATCCATAAGTAAGATTTATTCGGCCCGCACACAAGCGAGTATTGATAGTTGGCGTGATCCAGTTCGAAGACGA
>CAZRMB010000149.1:0-5943 GCA_964600925.1 uncultured Syntrophomonas sp. | reverse complement strand
ACAATACATACAGCGCTCTTCATTGACAATAACGCTTTTATTTTTCGGGTCGGGACGGATTGCGCCGGTGGGGCAGCTGGCCACCAGGGTCGGAATTTCAGTTCCCTTTTGAATAATGTCATGGTGTATAACCGGGGCTGTTCTGTGAACACCCAGAATGGCAATATCACTGCAGTGCACAGCTCCGCACATATTAAGGCAACATGCCAAAGCAACTCTAAGTTTGGCCGGCAAATCATCATGTTTGAAATAATCAAACAAATCATCCATAACCGCCTTGACAACACCCGAAGCATCAGTAGCCGGTGTATGGCAGTGTACCCAACCCTGGGTATGGACGATATTACTCATTGATTTCCCGGTTCCACCGACCGGCATTCCTTTGGCTTCGCAAGCAGCAATCAGCGGTTCAACCTGACTTTCATCATCAGTCATGAACTCAATGTTATTGCGGCTGGTAAAACGCAAATATCCATTGCAATATTTATCTGCCAGATCACATACATCACGGATGAAATCGATGCAGACCAAACGCGGCGACCCCACTCTGATGCTGTAAAGAACATCACCAGATTTTGCCACATGCCGAAGAACGCCCGGTTTAACATTTTCATGGTATTTCCATTGCCCATAGTTATCTTTGATCACTGTCGGAAGATAATTCCTATAATCGGGTGGGCCAATGTCTATTTTTGCCATCTGAAATCACCTCATTCATATTATTATTTTATTTGTTGAACGGGTTTAAGCCCGAAAGTTGGTTTATTTATTTTCTTCGAAATCTTCAGGCTGCCAGAATACATACGGATTGGCCCGGGGGCGGAAGACCATCTGCGGAACCGGCGGCAGACCGACTTCTTTCAGGAATTTGGTCATTCCCACCCGATAAATCAGTTCGCCCAGTCTTTCTCTGGTTTTGCCGTGTTCATCCCAGAATTCCCAAATGCGATCGACCAGATCCTTAAATTCTTCATAAGGCGGTTCCATTTTCATGAAAGGCACAATAACCCATGACATGAAAGCGGATTTGTTAATGGTTGATTTTCCGCCAAGAAGAATAGTAGCACCTCTGTCATTGCCTGGCTGAAGGGCTTTGGGCATAACATTAATACAGTGCATGCAGCGGGAACAATCTTCGTTGTGAATAGTCAGTTCTTTGGATTCTGCATCAAATTCCATACAGCGCGTGGGGCATTTATCACAAACCGCTCTCTGAATATTCAATCCGCCTTCCGCATAGGCTTTGACCTCATCTTGATCAATAATGATATCATCCCGCCAAGTACCGATAATTGAACAATCGGCGCGGGCGATGGATGCTACACAGTCATTGGCACATCCAGACATTTTGAATTTAAATTTATAAGGCCACATGGGGCGGTGCAATTCATCCTGGTATGATTGGGTCAAATCATAACACATATCCAAGGTATCATAGCAGGCATATTCACAGCGACCGGGTCCTACACAGCAACTGGGGGAACGCAGATCAGAACCGGAACCGCCCAGATCATAACCGGCATCACTTAATTCGTCAAAGGTCGGCTGCAGCTCAGCAGTTGTGGTTCCCAACAAGATAATATCTCCGGTTGATCCGTGCATATTGGTTAGTCCACTGCCGTGTTTTTCCCAAATATCACATATCTCACGCAGAGCATCAGATTTATAGAACCATCCGCTGGGCGCATTGATGCGCATGGTATGAAACTCTTTCAAATTGGGATATTCTTCCGGCAAGTTAGTATAACGGCCGATTACTCCTCCACCGTACCCTCTGACACCAACAATGCCGCCGTGTTTCCAATGCCCCGTCTTGTCTTCGTAAGAACGTTCCAGCAGACCCAGCAGATCATCGGCGGATTCGTTTTCAGCCGCTGCTCTTTTTATCTGAGTAACAAAACTTGGCCATGGCCCTTTTTCCAGCTCATCCAGCTGTGGAGTTTTCCTTTTTTCGGACATATTCAACCCTCCTGATTATTATTATTGGAGTTGTCTACATTTCAATAACAGAGATCGCACCTGATTCACATACGGAAACACAGGCTTCACAGCCCATACATTCTGTTTCATCTCCGGTTACATATGTCTTTTTTTTGTCTTCTTTGAAAGTCAGCAGACGTGCAGGGCAACCTTCGGCACAAAGGTTGCAGCCGGTGCATGTATCCTCGTCAATGGTTACTATATACATTCCTTATGGCACCTCCTTTTAATTTTATTAATCATTATTATCGATAGGATCAACCAAAAACCTTGTTAAAAATATCTTATTCACATGAGTACATTCTAAGTGTAATCATCCTGCCGTATCACTGTAAAATATTAAAACTTAATGTTACGATTAATGAAGCTTATAATCAGCAATTACCAGCCTGACATGCCACTTTCCAAATATGCAGAGTTCTCAAGTCCGACCGAATGCAGGAAACAAACCGCATCATAACTTCTGATTCCCAATCCGCAAAATACAATAACCTGAATATCTACAGGTATTTCTCGATATCTCCGGCGTAATTCAGCGGCCGGTATTGCCAGGACATTTTCCTCCAGCAACGGTTTGGCCTGTATTTCATCTGCTTCCCGTATATCAAGAAAACAGACCGGGATTTCTTTCTTCATCTGTTCAACTACAATCGGTGACAGGCCATGTGCCAGTCCAGCCCGCTTGTTTTCCAGCGTATTTGCTGCATGGATCGCTATATCCATCGCTTCCGCGTAAGGCGGAGCATATCCCACATCCAGATTGGCAACATCCTGTAGACAAGCTCCAAACCTCATGGCTGTTCCCAATACATCCAGACGTTTTATCGCTTCCCCCATTCCACACGCCTGGACACCAATCAGCTTGCCTGAATTTTGATCCGCAATTAATTTGATCGTCACCGTAGCATGTAACGGATAATAATGCGGAGCATCATGCCCTGCAACGATGGCGCTTATCACCTCGTATCCCAGCATCATTGCCTCTTTTTCTCCCAAACCGGTTCTGCCTATATTTAAATCAAATGCTTGCAGGACTGTGGTACCCTCTACGGCTGAAAACTCAGTTTTTAACCCGGCAATATTGTTGGCTACCACCCGGCCTTGTTTATTGGCGGTGGAGGCCAAAGGAAAATACACTTCCTGTCCGCTGATTTGATTGACCTGGCTGGCGCAGTCCCCGGCAGCGAAAATATATGGATCACTGGTTCGCATATATTCATCCACTTTGATGGCCCCGCTGGCTGCAATTTCCAAACCTGCCTCAAATGCCAGTTCAACCCGGGGACGAACTCCGGCGGCAACGATTACCGCATCTGCATTTATTTCACCGGCACCGGTACGAATACTGGTTATATGCCCCTCTGAATCGGCATTGATTGATTCCACAAGACAATTTAGATACAGGTCGATTTTACGTTGCTTCATCTGACGTTCGATCAAACGAGCTATGTCAGCATCTATAAGCTTAGGCAAAACCTGCTGCCCGGCTTCACAAACCGTCACTTTCATGCGGCGCCCGGCCAAAGCATCGGCAACTTCCATGCCGATCACGCCGGCACCTATTACGGCAACATTTTTTGCTCCGCTTTCGCTTAGATATTCCTGAATTTCTTTTGCATCCTGTGGTTTATGCAACATAAAAACTCCAGGCAAATCAATTCCTTCAATGGGAGGTCTGACTGTTTTGGTACCGGTTGTCAGAACCAGATAATCATATTTCAGTTCACTGCATTCCTGATTCATCTGATTGATGATCCTAACCCGTTTCTGATCGCGATCAATGGCCACAGCTCTGTATCCAGTCATAACCTTAACATCCTTGCGGCTTTCGAAAAACTTGCTGTCCCGGGCTACGCCGTAAGAAGTCGAATACAAACTTTCAAATTGCGGAATCAATTTCCCCAGATAAAAAGGCATCCCGCAAGCTCCAAAGGAGATCATGTCTCCTTGCTCGACGATGGTAATCTCAGCGTCCTGCCTTAATCGGCGCAATCGGGCGGCTGTCTTGGGCCCGGCTGCTGTGCCGCCGATAATGACGACTTTCATATGATCTCTCACTCCCTTTTCCGCACTGACATCAATGAATCAGCCAAACCATAACATCCTATTCTTCAAGAAACTCCAGGTAGGGTCTGTCAACACTGACCAGTGCATTAACCATCAATTCAACCAAACCTCCATACTGTACATTAAACTTGTCAGTCGCCTTGTAGTAATGCAAAATCTCCCGTATGGCCCCTTTACAATTGGAGCACGGCGCGCAAACATATTTGGGTATGGAATTGTCGGCGATGCTTTCTGGAAATGCTCGCAGAATTTGATCGAATTTCATACGTGCACTTACCTTGTCACGGAACTGGGGGAAATTGGGGCTGGTCATAATGGCAAACCCGCCTCCGCCTCCACAGCAATAGTTGTCGACCCCATGCGGCGTCATCTCACGGAATTGGGGGGCAATAACTTTTAATATATCCCTCTGTGGCTTGACAATTCCCATTTGTCTGACCATGTTACATGGATCATGCAGTGTTACCGGGAAATTGTTCTTGGACGGATCGAATTTCAAACGACCCGTTTTAACCAGATCCCACATGATCGGGAGCCAGCTTTCCACTGGTATTTTATCTTCTCCGTAGGTCATACGGTCGGCAACGATCCCGGCTGCTTTGTGTGCATGCCCGCATTCACCGATGACAATCCTGCGCACGCCCAATTCCTTGGCCACATGCATCTGTTGAAGGGCTACTTTTTTAGCCTGGGCATCATCATACCAGATCCCGTAGTTTACGCTGTCATAACCCAACACATCACTGCTGAGGGTCCAATCAACACCCGCTTCGTCCAAAAGAATCGCAAAGGCGGCCGGATTCTCCGGCCAGGCGACAAATTCACCGGCATTGTGGATAAGCAGAATATCTGCTCCTTTTTTATCAATGGGAATCTTCACCTTGCGTCCGATCCGATCTTCGATATCCTCTTCCAGGAATTCCACCATGTCCAAAAAAGCAGCTTTGTTTATCCCGGTTGAAGAGCCGGTCTTCAACTGAAGCACCGTTCCCTTTTCATGCAAAGGTGTTGGGGCAATCCCCAATTCCTGGCTGAATATTTTGCGGATTTCCTTGGCAAACATTGAGTTATCCAATCCCAGGGGGCAGGTTTGGGCACAACGTCTGCATAAATTGCAGCGATAAGCCAGTTCGCCTAATCTGGCTACCGTTTCCCAATTAACGTCAACGTCGCCGCCAATAAATTTTTTCTTTAATTTTCCGCCAGGCGTAAAATAGTTGCGATAAATTTTCCGGAAAGCATCCGCTCGAAAAATCGGTCGGAATATTTCCTGTTCCCCGGAAGCTTGGTATACATGACAGGCATCGGAACAAGTGTTGCATTTGGCACAATAATCAAAGACCAAATGCAAGGGCTGCAAAACCCCATTATTGGCATCTGAAAAAACCTTTTCCAGTCCGTTCAGAAATTTTTGTACAAATTCATTTTCTTCTTCCTGGGTTTTGGGACGCTGTAATGTATCAAGAGCTACACAGCCATCCAAAGAAGTACAGTATTTCTCTTTCCATTCCGGTTTGCCTTCTTTCCAATCCGGTTCCATTCCCGGCTTATCATAAGGAAAACTTAATGGCATTAAATTGTCATAATGAATTAACTGTTCACTTGATTTGCCCAAGTCTTTGGGTCTTATCATTTTTTGTTTCACCCTATTTTCTCCTTTCCCCTTACGCTTCATTTTTTGGCGTTGATGAGGATTGCATATGCGCTGCCGCCCACTTCGTCCTGGCCGGGTTGCCAATCGCATTCTTTACTTTTTTCTCCATTTCACTGCCGGCAACATTCGGTTCATTTTCCCAAAGGATCTTATGATAGGTAAAATATTTTCCAACATAGTGGCCCATCTTGCTCAACGGTATGTAGATAAAAGTTACCGCCAGCAAAAGCAGATGTATTGTT
>CAZRMB010000148.1:3931-5961 GCA_964600925.1 uncultured Syntrophomonas sp. | reverse complement strand
GAATCAAACAACGGTTTCCTTTAAGTCGGAGGGATAAAGTTTGCATAACAGCTTAATGATTGAAATGAATGGAATAACCAAAACATTCCCCGGAGTGGTGGCCAACGACGCGATCAGTTTTCAGGTTCAGGCCGGGGAAATACACGCACTACTGGGAGAAAACGGGGCCGGTAAGTCTACGTTGATGAGCGTACTGGCCGGTTTATACCAACCTGATGCGGGAAGCATCAGTATTAAAGGGAATCCGGTCAATTTCCGTTCGCCCAAGTCAGCACTGGCGGCTGGTATCGGCATGATTTATCAACATTTTCGCTTAATCGATAATTTTACGGTTGCTGAAAATATAATTCTGGGAGCACCGGGAGAAGATGTTGTCCTTCACACCAGGGCAATTGAAGAGGATGCTGCCCGTCTGTCGGAAAAGTTTGGCCTGGATATTAATCCTGCTGCCAAGGTGGGGCAATTGTCACTGGGCGAACAGCAACGAGTGGAGATCTTAAAAATGTTATATCGCGGGTGCGATATTTTAATCATGGATGAACCGACTACTGTTTTGACTCCGCAGGAAGTAAAAGACCTTTTTGTCATGCTGCGCAAAATGGCTGATCAGGGCAAGTCGATTATCCTGATCACACACAAGTTAAATGAGGTCTTGGAAATAGCTGATTCGGTAACCGTTCTTCGCAAAGGAAAAGTGGTGGGCAATGCCCGCACCGCAGACCTGGATGAAAAAAGCCTGACTCATATGATGGTGGGACGCGAAGTATTACACAGTCAATTGGAAATCACCCGACAAACCGGTGAAAAACTTATAACCTTGGAAGATCTGAAAGTTTTGGGCGATCAGGGCAATATAGCCGTGCATGATCTAAATCTGGAGATCCGCTCCGGGCAAATCATAGGCATCGCTGGAGTGGCCGGAAATGGTCAGCGGGAATTGGTGGAAGCCATAGCCGGACTGCGTGATATAGCCGGCGGGATTATCTATTTGGACGGTCAGGATATCAGCAGGCTGGGCGTAAAGGAGCGACTGGCCAGGGGAATCAATATTGTACCCGAGGATCGTTTGGGAATGGGACTGGTCCCCAACCTGTCGGTCATGGAAAATGCAATTTTGCATAACTACAATAAAAAAGAATTTTCCCGCGGATTATTTTTAAACTTTAAAAAAATCCGCGCTTATACGCATAAATTGGTTAAGGATTTTGATGTTTCTGTGGCCAATATTCAACATCCGGTCAATTATTTGTCGGGCGGGAACTTGCAGAAGTTGCTCCTGGGTCGGGAAATCAGTGAGGAACCACGTCTGCTGATTGCATCCTATCCGGTACGGGGCCTGGATGTGGCAGCTACCGAAGCAGTTTTCAACCTTCTCTTGGAAGAGAGGGCCAAAGGAACTGCTATTTTGCTTATCCTGGAGGATTTGGAAGATATTTTCCGCCTGGCTGATCGCATTGCGGTCATGTATGCAGGTACCATAAAAGCTGTATTTGATGTACAGGAGGCAGATGTGGAAACCGTTGGCCTGCTGATGCTGGGAGCCGGAGGTGAGAGATAAACATGCCACATTTTAAATTTATGAAAAGGGAATCAGAATCTTTAACGGCTCGCTTCACCGTACCGGTAGTTTCAATTTTAATGGCCTTGTTATTTGGCTGGATATTTTTGGGGTTGTATGGGATTGATCCGGCCGAAACTTACATGCGCATGGTGAAGGGCGCTTTTGGCAGCAAATATGCCATATCGGAAACGCTGGTCAAGGCGATCCCTTTGATGTTGATAGGACTTGGCTTATCTCTGGCCTTTCGGATGAAGTTATGGAATATCGGTGCAGAGGGGCAATTATATATGGGTGCCTTCGCCGCCAGCGGGATAGCTTTGTTTTATAGCAACCTGCCGGCGACGATCCTGTTGCCGGTCATGGCGCTGGCAGCTTTTTTCGCCGGGGGCCTGTGGGGTTTGATCCCGGGTGCACTGAGAGCTTACTGGAATGTCAATGAAACGATCACCACACTGATGCTTAATTATGT
>CAZRMB010000148.1:2653-3831 GCA_964600925.1 uncultured Syntrophomonas sp. | reverse complement strand
CAGGGAATCTCTCCCGGATACGGTTATACAGCCATTATCGTGGCATGGCTGGGAGTGCTTAATCCCTTCGCTATTATTATCGTTTCCATCCTCTTCGGAGCTTTGCTGGTAGGAGGGTTCGGGTTACAGATCTTTGGCCTGCCGTTTTCCATCGTAACGATGCTCCAGGGGGCAATATTATTCTGCCTGCTGGGCGGAGAGATATTTACCAAATATCGTTTACAGCGGGTTGGAAGGGGGATAAATAAATGACTTTTGCTGCAGTTGTCGCTCTTCTGGCCGCAACCGTTGTGGCAGGTACAGCCATATTGCTGGCCGCATCGGGAGAATTAATGGCGGAAAGATCCGGTATCTTAAACCTCGGAGTTGAGGGAATGATGCTGGTAGGTGCAGTCCTTGGATTTATCTTTACTGTCCGCACCGGCAATCACTGGTACGGCTTGATTGCTGCCATGCTGGGCGGAGGTATGATGGCCGGTATTCACGCCTTTTTATGTATCACTCTGCGTTCCAATCAGGTGGTCAGCGGATTGGCGCTGACGATTTTTGGCACCGGGCTGAGCGGATTTTTAGGCAAATCTTATCAGGGCACACCCATAACGGACCCTTTTCGGGCGATTAACATTCCGGGATTGGCTGATATTCCTGTTTTGGGACCGATATTTTTTCAGCAGGATGCGCTGGTTTATATTAGTATTATCATTGCCATTTTGCTCTGGCTGTTGCTTTACCACAGCAGATGGGGCCTGAGTATCCGGGCTGTGGGACAGAACCCTGCGGCTGCTGATGCAGTCGGCATAAGTGTCAGCCGGGTACGTTATTTTTGTACTATCATGGGCGGCGTTTTAGCAGGCATGGGAGGTGCCTATTTATCGCTGGCTTATGCGCCTTCCTGGCAGGAAAACATGACCTCAGGCCGGGGCTGGATCGCCGTTGCCCTGGTTATTTTTGCCCTCTGGAACCCGATGCGGGCAATTGTTGGTTCTTATCTGTTTGGCGGAGTGGAAGCGCTTACCTTTCGGATGCAGACTGCCGGAGTAAGTATTTCTACTTTCTATCTGGCCATGATGCCTTACCTGCTGACCATTTTGGTCCTGGTCATCGTAACCATTCGGATGCGTTCCGAGGCAGGCGCGCCGGCGGCACTTTCAGTTCCCTATCATCGCGAAGAACGATGA
>CAZRMB010000148.1:0-2553 GCA_964600925.1 uncultured Syntrophomonas sp. | reverse complement strand
GAAAACTGCAGATTGCCAATTCTGACGGTGATCTGGTGGAAGAAGAACAGGTGCGGGTACGCATGGTAGTCAATGCCATCGCAGCCAGAGAGGGAATGATCCAGACTGGATACGAGTCTGCCGGAGGAGTGCTGGGCTGGGAATTGCTGGATCAGATATCGCTTGAAGATATGGCCCGGGATGCAGCCGGCAGAGCTGTTGCGATGCTTTCCGCTGTACCGGCCCCGCTGGGCAAAATGCCGGTGGTAATGCATGCCGAGGCAGGAGGCACCATGGTTCATGAAGCTTGCGGACACGGATTGGAATCCGATCTGGTGCAAAAAGGATTGTCCATTTACAAGGACAAAATGGGCCAACAGGTAGCCATCGATGGCCTCAGTGTCATTGATGACGCCACCATTAAAGGAAAATATGGAAGTTTTGCATTTGATGACGAGGGGACTCCAGCCCAACGCACAGTTATGATCGACCGGGGGATTTTAAAACAGTTCATTAACGACCGTCTTACAGCCAGTTGTGACGGGTCATCCCTGACTGGCAACGGACGGCGGGAATCATATCAGCACAAACCTATCCCGCGCATGACCAATACTTTTATTGCTTCCGGAGAGGATGATCCTGATGATATCATCGCCGGCACCGAATATGGGTTGTTGGTTAAAAAAATGGGCGGCGGACAGGTAAACACCATCAATGGAGATTTCGTATTTGATGTGCAGGAAGGATACATTATCGAGCACGGAGAGATAAAACATCCTGTCCGCGGTGCCACCCTGACCGGCAATGGGCCACAGGCGCTTCTGGACATCGACAGGATTGGCAGAGACCTGGGGTATTCATTGGGCGTTTGCGGCAAAGAAGGACAGGGAGTACCGGTAGCCGATGCCCAGCCAACGATCCGTATCAAGGCATTGACGGTGGGGGGGATCGGCAGTGATGATAACCCCAAGACCATTAAGCGAATCCGCAGAATGTAAATGTTACACCGGGACGTTCTTTCTGTAACATTACACCGTAATCTTTTGTTACAGAAAGAACGTCCCGGTGTAACAAAAATATTGGGTAAGGTGACAACAGTTGACGAATGAAGAATTATTGACAACTGCAGGCGCAATCGCTCTTGATGCAGCCCGTAAAAAAGCGGTGGAGGCAGAAGTGTTTCTGCTTTATAACCGGGAGCTAAGTATCGAGCTGCGTGATGCGCGGGTGGAGACATTAAAGGAAGCCGAAGAAATTGGCATGGGAGTCAAAGTACTGAACCATGGCCGGATGGGATTTGCTTACAGCAGCGATCTATCCCGGGCGGCAATCCTTCAGGTGGTCGATAATGCCGTCAGTATATCCAATTGCATGGCTGCAGATGAGTATCAGTCTTTAGTGGAACCATCCGCTTACTATCCGCGGTTGACCTGCTTCGATCAGCAAATACTTGATACGACGCTGGAGGAAAAAATTGCTTTGGCTCAGGCCAGCGAAAAAGTGGCCCGAGATTTCGATAATAGAATCAGTCTGGTGGAAAAATCCGCCTATGAAGACAGCCAGTCGTTTACCATGATTATGAACAGTAAAGGCTTAAACGTCAGTTTCAACGAGAACCTGGCCGGCATTTATATTGCGCTGGTCGCCCGGGAAGAGGAAGACTCCCAAACCGGCTTTGCCGTTATGGTACGCCGGGAAATTGCTGATCTCAACCCGGAGGAGTGTGGCCGGGAAGCAGCTAGCCGGGCGGTGCGCAGCCTGAAGGCGAAAAGCCTTGCCTCACAGCAATTGCCATGTATCATGGAACCATATGTGGCCACCCGTTTTATGGGACTGCTTTTACCGTCTCTATATGGTGATGCGGTGCTGAAAGGCAAATCCTTGTGGGCTGGTAGAATTGGTGAATCAGTGGCATCGCCAATAATTAATCTTATCGATGACGGAACGTTACCGGGAGGGTTGGCCAGCGCACCCTTTGACGGAGAAGGCACCCCTGCCAAAAAAAATGAATTGATCAGGGACGGGTTGTTGCAATCCTACCTTTATGATAATTATTCCGGACGCAAAGCCGGTATGCAATCAACCGGCAACGGCCGGCGCGGTTCTTTTCGGAGTCTGCCTGCCATTGGCAGCAGCAACCTGATGATCAGTCCAGGTACAATGTCTCCCGAACAGATGATAGCCGAACTTGATTCAGGCCTCCTAATTACTGAAGTGATGGGAATGCATACCGCCAACCCCATTTCCGGAGATTTTTCTCTGGGCGCCAGCGGCATGCTCATCGAGGCCGGACAACTGACCAGACCTGTACGCGGCATAACCATCGCCGGCAATCTGCACCAGCTGTTAAAAAATATCGAAACTCTGGGTACGGATCTGCGCTTCTACGGAGCCAAAGCGTCTCCAAGTATACGCTTTAAACAGCTGAGCATAGGCGGGGAATAAGACTGACCCCAAACAAAAAAGAAATCATAAGCAGACAGCTTAAAATATGAATTATGAATATTTACAATAGATAATGCTGCAAATCTGATCAGTCAAGAGACAGACCTTAAGCAGAAAATGAATCAATCG
>CAZRMB010000147.1:0-5988 GCA_964600925.1 uncultured Syntrophomonas sp. | reverse complement strand
CGCATATACCGAACCGGTGCCCAGAGCCATCGGGATCATGATGGGCGAGATCAACCTGTTTTCCGCCGACATGTGGCACCAGATCGCTGCCGGGCTTTTTTCTGTGAGCCGCGAGACGCTGATCACGGTAGGCACGGAGCCCGAGACGCACCTGATTCAGGAATGGGGAGAAGAGGCGGGGCGGACGGTCGAGGTGCGCGAGAGTCCCGGGGACGCGTTTTACGATCACTGGGTCTGCGTGGCGCGGCCTGCGGAAAAATGAAAATTATGCAACTGCACTCCGGGATCTCAAGGATCTTGTCGCCTGTGATATTCTTGAAATGAGCGGCAAGAGAAAAGGTGCCCATTATACATTGTCTCGTCGATCATGACACATATGATGTAAATTTGATGGATACGTGACGAAAATTACGAATATATGATGAATAAAATCCGGGATAACCGCTTATTTTTCAGGGGCAAAATTGGCATTCAGCGCCGTAGGAACCGTCACACCACTTCCGCCTCCCGCGCATCTGCCCTTACTCCCCTCCCATAACAATGCTTGCAGAGATTCACGTCAGTCTCCCGATCGAGCCACATCGCCTTATCAATCCTGCAGACCGGGCACTTCCCGATATCCGCCGTAACCCGGTTGCACCGGGAAAACTCCACGGCCCCGGGCAGCGGGACCGATGCCATCTCCTCCGCTTTCACCGCCGCCGCGTAGCACGACCGGCACAACCGCTGGGCGGAATCCTCTCCATGGGTCGGGACTAAACCAAAATAGGGAGATAAAAAAATCCCCCGAACTCTGGAAAACTAAAAAAATAGATTTGTGCGGTCAGGCATTATCCAATACGGCATAAATATCTTAAAAAATAGGGAGCGAATTCTTCCTAGATAAAAAGAATACTCTTGTTTATCAGGTATTTTCTCACCGGGATACGCTGAGATTGGAAGATGTTGTATTGCCCTTCCATTCACTGCCATCCGGGATCTTGAACGTCGTTTTTGCCATGGATGACGGTGCAGATCTTGTATTCATCATAGATGTATTTTCATTACTCAGTGTTACCGAATAAAAGTGCATTGCAAACCTTGGCCTCCACGCAGGTTTTTGGCCATTGGAGATTTTCACCGTCACAGTAGATGATTGATCGAAGGAACGTGTAATCTCGAATGGAGCGTTATAGCCTGGAGGCGATTCTAATGCAGTAGCCCCGAACACCTGGTCGTTATTGATATCAATGGTCATCCACCGTCCCCTAAGTGTATCCGTCGCCTGCATCTGGCCTTTGAAGGTGATCGTGTTCCACCCGGTTCCGGAAGGATCGGTAAATGTTTTCCAGACACTTGACTGCGTCGAGCCTGCATTAAGGTTAATATCTGTACCGTGCTCACCATGGTTACCTTCGCTATCGTCAACCATTACCGGGCCGTATTCGGAACCGGATCCCCCGGACCACGATGCGGTATGCTGCCAGTCTCCCCATCCGTCAATTGACCAGTTCCAGCCATATCTGAAGAACGTGGCACTGATGGTTGAATTATGCTGAACATTTGTGAAGGTATAACTGGAGACTGCGCCCTGCGAACCTCCATCCACGACAACATCTGCGATACTATATCCTGCCGCCGGAGTGATGGTGAAGGTCTGGCTCGCCCCGGCAAGTACCTGTACCGGGGAGGCTGGGGTTATATTTCCACCGGATCCGGCTGAGGGTGTGAGGGTGTATTGTTTATCCGTGTACAGGGTTACCTGAGACTGGGAAAGAGTATCCACGAATAGTCCCTTAAATGATGAATATGCAGTTGCGTTGTACCATTTGTCCCAATTGAAATATACCGGCTGTCCATTTGTATCCTTAAATTCCATATTTGTGAAGTAGGTCGAACCCGGCAAATCAGAATTGTCGACGAGATTATACCCCTCAAACGCACAGGTTACTTTCAAATCGTTCGACCAGAATTTATCATCATCAATATGCAAAGACAGGGATCGGGTATTATCGGTAATAATGACTGTCCAGTTTTGCGTATCATTATTCCAGTCCATTAAACCGGTTATACTGTCCCCGGGAGTAACCCGAATATAATCCTCCTTTGTGTTATAAATTCCGCCATCATTTGTTATATACCAAGGCCGGGCCCGCCATTCGTGCGTACCTCCGTTATTCCACTCAAGCACCGGCTGGATGATTGTGGTCATATTTGGCAATGGTTGTTGAGGCTCAATCCCATTAAATAAAAAATTGGTCGAACGCATGCTAGTATTGGAGGGTGGATTTGGTGCAATCCAATCGGCGGAAAATCGTCCAAGATTTGAGATAGCCGTATTATTCGCCTCTTCTACCCAATCACCATAACCCGCCTCGGGAACGAATTGATAGTTTTCGGCTTGCGTATTAATTATAGTTGAAATCGTTTCGTTGTTTACGATGACCTGAGTGACAGCCCCCCTCTGTCTGATCAACGCCCCATTGGGAACGTGATAGACATTCGTGGCTGGTGAAAATCCTACCGGAGTAGCAACTTTTGTGGATTTTGTATCATCTATTATTGAAATTTGCTTTCCATTTGAATCAAAGACCCGAGTAATTCCATTGTGATGGTAAATAGTGGATCCACTTGAAACATCAGCCCTGTTAACGGAAGGTGTAACATTTCCTGGCAACAAATTAAACCCATCGCTGATACTATGTTTTATCTGAGAATCATCAAAATTTAACTTGGCAATCAATGCTAAAGGATCGAGGTTGGAACCTGCTGCATTCACAGCAGGTATCAGGACGAGTGCCGAAATACAGACCACAATACTAATGTTAAGCCAAACAATAGGTTTCATAAAAAGCAATAGATATTATTTATTATTAAATATTTCTCATAATTTTTTATATTGATTTATGCATTTGATTAATAGGTCGTTTGGATCACTGGCCTAGGGAGAATTGATGTGAAGGACGAAAAGGATTGGTCCAATTAGAAAAAATAATTATATTATAGCAGGGCTGGACATTATCGCTTTCATTTGTATAATATGTAAAATTCCCGCCTTTTCCGATAATTTTCAGATTTTCTGGAAAATGATTATAATGAATAGTTGCGGGCACGTATCCTCCCTTCGTTATGACAGATGATACAGAATCGTTTACGATGAGAATCTGTTTACCGGTCGGATCAAAAATTCTTGTAATGGATCCCGACGTATGATAAATAATTGATCCTATAGGTATTGGATATCCATCCGCAACAGGGTATTCTCCAGGCTCTGCGAACACCAACCCGTTATGGAGTTCAGTTATTTCCTGAGAATTATTAAATATCAAGGTTGGTATAGCGCACTCCTTTGGTGCATAGAATGGTGGTGAAACCGTATGCGGAACCAATTCAAAAGAAGAGTTTGAATTAGATAGTATATTTTCTGTTCCCGTACATCCGACGGTAAACACAATAGCAAACAATAAAGCACCGGCACCCAAATAATATGCCGATGAGGATTTCATCAGACCCACTTCCTCAAATTAACTATTCCCTATGAGTAATATTCATCATCTGCGATCTACAATTAACTTCTCTATAATAATTACTTTATGAATATAATGGTTCAATTAATCATTAAAGATTTCTCTTTTGAATTTATTGGGTGTGTCCCATTATGCGTTAAATTTCTAACATTGTTTTCCGCTGAAGTACCTGTAGCATAGACATACCCTACGCACAGGAACATCATGATTGCCATAATAATGACATGAGAAAATCGTTTCATTTTTTCATCTCGTTTATGTTACAGAAATTTTTCCTTTTGATCATCAGTACGATACCCATACCCCCCAGAAGAGCGCCAACGGTTACGATAAGGGGCACTGGTGATTTTGTCGGTACGGCTGGAGTCATGCCAACTAGTGAGGGTGTTGCATTCTGCGTTGGTGGGGGGGACAAGGAAATATTTGACAATCCAACAAAACGTGGACCGGAAAAAGCATCGTATTCTACCGATTCATTTGAGGAAACCATGCTAAATAAAAAAGAATAATTATCGCTTTTGAATCCTGTTGTATCGATCAATATTGAAAGGGTATTGGGAGAACCCGTAGTCCCGGATTCAACCGTTGCAATTCCGGTTACCACATCAATAGGACCTTCACAGATTTTCTTATGGCACTGACCTGAACTGTCTGCTGCGAATAAATAATCCAATTGGGTTCCCGCGGAGAGATTCGTTGTCCCGTTAAAAAAGAACCGGTCGCCGACAACATAAGGCCCGACAGGACTCCATGCGATCCAGTAGGTACCGTTCGAAATTTTTGTACCACCATAGGGCATCGTCGTGAAGTTGACTGTAGCCATGGCCGGTGCGATGAGTACAACGACAAAGACCAGGCCCATAAACAATAATTTTCGAAGTATTCTCGTGATAGCTTGCGTATTACTCGCCTTCGTTATTGATTGAATATCCGGCAATCCGGAATCTTTATGATCCCATTATGTATAACTTATAAAAAAAAATATTTTCTTTTTATTCAATTAAAAGATAAACAAGAATAACATATTTAATTGTGTTAAATAGTAAAAATAACAAAATTAAAGGTTTTTTCAATATAGCTCTATAGAATATCCCATGGGTTTTTTCACGATGTATTGCCCTCTTGGAATATACATCGGGGAATATGAACAGAGGGATAATTAAATAATATACAATTGTTATGTATCCGCACTGGAAGTCTTTAAAATTTTCCTTGCTTATTGCCCACTCTCCCTCTCGTAATACTTCCCGCAGAGCATCACCCCGTTCTCCTCATCGATCCACTCCACCTTTGGCACCCCGCAGACCGGGCACTTGCCAAGATCCGCCGTCACCCGCTTCATCTTCGCAAGGTCGAACGCCCCCGGCAGCGTGACTGCGGCCCCCTGCTCTGCCTTTAGTGCCGCCGCATAACACGACCAGCACAGCCGCCGTGCGGTATCCTGCTCCTCCTTTGGCCGGGCCCGTCGCTCCTTTGTGTACTTCTCCACGAACCACGAGCCCTTCTTCCCGCAGACAAAACATTTGGTCACGAGCTCCGGGATATCGAGTTTCTTGTAGTCCTTTGCCCGGATGCTGCGGAGCGGGTGCTTCTTTGCTGCAACATCCGTTATTTTCTGCATGTGCTTCACGAGAAACGGGCGCGGAGTATTTCTTTTTTTCTGAACCGGTGCATTTCTATGGTTTCGGATCTTTATTTGCTGCATGTGCGGCAGAATAAGAGAACGATCTGCACAACCATCCGGTTCATGAACGGCTCCACAATTCCCGGATTGCAACAAACTTCCTGATCCCTGTACAAAATTATTATCAATTAATTCTCCATTGCAGGAACCGAGAACGCAGGAAGTTTCGTTTTCATTTGCTGCACATGCAGCAAACGTGCGGGAAACCTGCTGGACGATTAAAAATTTTCACAATTATTCAAATTGAAATTTTCAGAAGAAGATCGTTGAGGACAGTCAGCATCACGTCACCCCGCCCAAACCTACCCAGATACAGCCATTTTTCCTGTAAGCCTCTTTACAGACGTCCCCCAATCCGGGTTCAATATGGCCTCCGATTACCCATTGACCGACCAAAAAGAAGCCCGCATCGGGCCCCGTTTCTAAATAAGCCCAAATAAGCCTTATTTTACCAATCGGACGAAATAAAACGTTCACATAGACGCGTTTTGAGGCCATTTTCCCGGCCCGGTTGGTTTTCTGTTGATGAATGAACTAATGACCGTTACAGGGCCACTATGGCACGATAAAAGGTATTATATAAGGCTCAAAATAGGCTTATTTTGAAAAACAGGGACTTATATAGGGCTGGATTTTACTGTCTCAAATCGGGTGATTTTACAGGCTTGGATTTGCAAGCGAACTGGAATTTGAGACGATAATTGCTACGACGGCGAATGCGAGACCGGGCGCTTTTTAGACATCGATAACCTCCCGCATCACGTCATCGCGGATAAGCGGGTGCAGGCCATCGGGAGT
>CAZRMB010000146.1:1694-6118 GCA_964600925.1 uncultured Syntrophomonas sp. | reverse complement strand
GAAATCCGATATCCCATACTATAGGTGGCCAGCAAACCCAGCAAGAGCATTACGAGCGTGATGATAATGATTCCGTTTCTAAGTCCGCTCATGGATTTCATCAATTCATTCACCGGAGCGGTAACTGCCAGTGACCATTTTGTTCCGGGTATCGGGGCAAACCCCATACATTTATAAATGCCTTTGTAAGAATAGGTTCCATATCCGCTTTGGCCATTGATCATGCTTTTTTGCAGGGCAACCAGTTTTTCAAGGGAAGGGTCTCGATTAACATTGATCAAGTCGTTATCCTTGGACAGAACCATTTCATAACGCGGATGCAATATTTTTGTCCCGTATTGATTGATTGCATAGGCATAACCTGTTTCAGAGAAATTTAAATTATTGCTTATATCGTATAAATTCTTGGCGTCATAGGAGGCTATTAAAACACCTAGGATCTTGCTCTCATAGACTATCGGGCAGGCCAGATATACCTGCATACTTCCATCCAACAGGTTTGGGGTGGGTTCTGAAATATTTCGCTCACCTTTCATTGCCAATTGGAAATATTCTTTCCTGGCGATACTATAATTTTTTCCATCCGATAATTTGATATGACCATCCGAGGTTGCAACAGCCAGTTCCTTATACTTCATGCTGCTTTTTATATCTGCCAGAAATGCTTCCTGGACAGAACTGTTCATCGAAAGTATCACCGCTGAATGGGTCACATTATTCAATGCATCAAGGTCGAGCTGAATTTTATTACCGATAAGTCTGGCGCTGTCTTCAGCCTTGTTGGTGATGGTTTCCTGTACAATTGCTTCAAGGCCCTTTTTTGCCTGTATATACGAACTGATGCCTAAAACGGTACATATTACCAGGACGATAATGCTGCCATAAAGCATCAGCTTTCCGCTGATTTTCGTTTTCTTCATAATTTCATTCCTTTGCGTAGTGTTATAGATATCATTATATCATGCATGGTTCTGCACAACTACGGATTAACTTCGCCGATTACATGCTATTCTGAATTTATTTTATTGATTTTTGCGTTTTCTATTTGTACTCATCAGGGTTTGGCAAGCAGTTTAACTGTGCTATAATGTATTGCAGTGTTTTAAACAAAGAGGGAGGTATGGTTGTGAAAAAAGCCATTGTTGCAGTTGTGGTTTTGTGTCTGGCTGTGTTTGTGCTGGGATGCAATACAAATAAAACTGACAAGTCCATAGCTGAAGTAAACGGAGAAAAGATAACACAGGCAGATTATAATGCGCTTTATGCGGTGCTCAAGGCTGATTATGAGAAATCTCAGGGTACGACGCTGGATGAAAAGAAAGACAAGACGGTTATAGATCAGATTAAGACCAGTACTTACGATAATCTGGTTATGCAGAAACTCATCCGCCAGGATGCAAAAAAGCAAGGAATCAAGCTCGACACGAAAGAAATTGATGAATACATCTCTTATATAAAAGAGAGTAAGAATGCCGAGGATAAAGAAGGCTACAAAAAATTTCTGCAGGAAACAAAGTTTTCGGAGGCAGGGTTAAAGCAATATCTGGAGACGCAGCAGCTAAACAGCAAACTGGCTGAAAAGGTTACCGCCAATATAAAGGTCAGCGATGCAGACGCTGAGAAGTATTATAATGAAAACAAGTCTGTATTTAAAGATCCGGGTGGGATCCAGATCTATCATATCCTGGTCAAGGATGAAAAAATAGCCCGGGAAATTATAGATAAGCTAAACAACGGGGGAGATTTTGCGGCTTTGGCCAAAGAATACTCCATTGATACCAGCAACAAAGATCAAGGCGGCGATCTGGGTATTGTTAATGAAGATACTCAATTTGTGACCGAATTCAAAACTGCCGCGTTGGCTCTGCAGCCCGGTGAATATACCAAAGAACCGGTTAAAAGTGAATATGGCTACCATATAATCAAGGCGGGGGAGAAGAAGGAAGCCCAACAGAAGACTTTTGATGAAGTGAAAGCATCCATTATATCCCAGCTTGAAAATACACAAAAGGACCAGGCTTATAGTGAATACACGACCAAACTAAAAAAGGACGCTAAGATTAAAGATCTGCGATGATCTATAATATCGGGTTTAAATTTTTAAATGATATCAAAAAACCGCACGACAAAATTTTTTGTCGTGCGGTTTTTCATGGACATTGTCAGAAATGATGGTTTATGCCTATACTATAGGTATAACAGCAATAAATTCGGAGGTATTCCATGTCCCACAAGACGATTGATGACCAGCTTGAGGCATCCCATTACCGGCTTACTCAACAGAGAAGAGCCGTTCTGGAAGTCATGCGCGAAAATATCGGCAGTCACCTGACTGCAGAAGAAGTATTGGTCAAAGCCCGTCAAAAGGTTCCCAATATTGGTATTGCTACCGTATATCGAACGCTGGAACGTTTATCGTCAATGCAGATTTTATATAAGACGCTGTTTGACGGTGGCAAATATCGTTATGAAATTTCAGCCCAGGAGGATCATCAGCATCATCATATCATCTGTGTATCCTGCAACAGAATATTTGAAGTGGAGGAAACTCTTTTAAACAGTTTGGAGCAGCATCTGGAAGAGCAGGGATTTGATATCGTCAACCATCAATTAAAAATCTATGCTTATTGTCCCGAATGTAAGACAAATAAGCATAATTAACAGCCGATAATGCAGTCAAAGATCGTACCCAGGTCAGATTAGACTATAACCAATGCTTATGATAAAATGTAGGTCAAGCTTTAGGGAGGATAGAACAATATGTTGAAACTTGAGAATATCTGGATGCAGATTGCCTGTGAAAGTGGCGAGGATAAAGAAATCCTAAAGGGAATAAATCTGGAATTTGAGCAGGGCAAATTATATGCGATCACCGGACCCAATGGCGGCGGCAAAACTTCTCTGGCCAAAGTGATTATGGGGATATATCAGCAGAGTCAGGGCCGGATCTACTTAAATGGAGAGGATATCAGCGATCTTTCCATAACGGAAAGGGCGCATCGCGGAATTGCTTATGCGTTCCAGGCTCCTCCTCGGTTTAAAGGGCTGACCATCAAAGACGTGCTGAACATTGCCGCGCCTCAGGCCGAGTCGCTGCAGCAAAGGAAGTATCTGCGCGATGTTGGTCTCTGCCCGGAAGATTATCTCGACCGCGACTTGGGGCCGGGGTTGAGCGGGGGAGAAATCAAGCGCATTGAAATGGCTCAATTACTGTTGCGTGACAATAGCCTGTCAATATTCGATGAACCGGAGGCAGGCGTTGATTTGTGGACCATTCAGAAGCTGATCACCCTGCTGGTAAGCAGTTTCAGAAATAATCCTGCCAAAACCGCCTTAATTATAACGCACAACGAAAAGATCCTGCCGATCTGTGATGAAATTATTGTAATCGAGGACGGAATGGTAGCAGGCCGCGGCAGTGCTTCGGAAATTTGGCATCTTATCAAGGATGATATAGAATGTAAAGTCAGAAATCAATGCCAGGGAGAAATGCTTTATGAAATTAAATAATCTTGATATGGATCTGCTTGGTTCCATCGCTGAACTTCACGGAATACCAAAAGGGGCAATCAATATAAGACGTGACGGGGAAGCTGTTATTCGTCAGTCTTCTCCCAACATTATTCTAAGCTCCAAGACTGGTAACAATCCCGGTCTCCTGGTGGAAATAAAGCCCGGCACCAAAAATGAGACCGTACATGTCCCGGTCATTCTTACGCAGCCGGGATTTCAGGACAAAGTCTATAATACCTTTATCGTTGGCGAAGATGCTGATGCCACTATCATTGCAGGCTGCGGCATACATAATGACGGACACGGCAGTTCACGTCATGACGGTATTCACGAAATAATCGTCAAACGCGGCGGAAGATTGAAATACATTGAAAAGCATTACGGAGAGGGCAGCGGAGAAGGGACAAGAGTACTCAACCCGACCACCGTAATTATCGTGGAAAAAGATGCGTCAGCTGAATTGGAAATGGTGCAGATCAAAGGCGTTGATGATACCATCCGCAAGACGGAAGCGCATATCCATGAAAAAGGCAACCTCAAAATTGTGGAGCGCTTGTTGACCCAGGGGAACCAACAAGCTGAATCCGATATTGAAATTATTATTGAAGGCGCTGGGGGAGCGGCTCAGGTATTATCCCGTGCAGTTGCCCAAGGAAATTCCTATCAGATTTTCCGTGCCGCTCTGATAGGAAAGACCAGTTGCCTCGGCCATGTTGAATGTGATGCCATCCTTATGGACAAAGCCCGCATCAAGTCGATCCCTGAGCTTATGGCGGAGGATGCCGAGGCGGTACTGACCCATGAAGCCGCCATCGGGAAAATTGCCGGTGAGCAGCTGATCAAATTAATGACGTTGGGGCTGACTGAAAAAGAAGCGGTTGAAGCGATCCTGGAAGGATTCCTAAGATAAT
>CAZRMB010000146.1:0-1594 GCA_964600925.1 uncultured Syntrophomonas sp. | reverse complement strand
AAAATATTCAATAAAATATGTGAACGGGAACTGGATATCGGCATCGTGGGCGGTTGGACCAACCAGCGTAAAGTGGACGGCTTTCCCTGGCTGGAGGATGAATTGGTGGCAGTTGTACCGCAGAATCACAGGCTGGCTGACCAAACCAGCTGCAGTTTGGCAGATTTAAAGGATGAAAGCTGGATATTCCGCGAAAAAGGCAGCGGCACGCGTAAAGCGGTCGAAGAACTGATGATTGCCAATCATTTTAACCGGGATAACCTGAATGTTTTTATGGAAGCAGGCAGTACCGAGTCAGTGCTGGCGATGGTTGAAGCCGGGATGGGCATTTCCATTGTTTCCCGCTGGGTCATCCGACCTGACAAACCGCAAACGAAATTGCACTATCTCAAACTGAACGAAAAAGAAGCCCGGCGAATTTTCTATGTGATATATCCCCGACAAAAGGTGCGCCGGAAATCAGTTAATTATTTTATTGATTATATTAAAAACAACCATTCAAACAGCTAACCAGCTAAAAAAGATAAACGCATTCGTACAGTACAAATGGTTTATATCTTGCGGAGAAGGTATAAACCATTATTTTATTTCTTTTTAACAGGGCTTTGTATATAATTATCCTGATGTAAAACAATAACAAGATACAAGTCTGGAGGTGTATTTTAACGTGTTACCACTGCCTAAAAAATATTTTGTAACTGCAGGTTCATCTGAAGGAACTACATCCCTGACAGCTTTTGACGGAGCATTATTAAATGCCCGCGTTGGCAATACTAATTTATTGAGAGTAAGCAGTATTTTACCACCTGGCTGCGAATACGAACCGGATCTGGTTGTCCCGCCCGGATCGCTGCTGCCTATCGCTTACGGTTCAATAACCAGTTCCGAACCGGGCGATATTATCTCGGCTGCAGTTGGGGTCGGCATCAAAAAGGACAGCTTTGGTGTCATTATGGAGTTTTCCGGCAAATGCAGCAAAAAAGAGGCTGAGCAACAGGTCAAAAGGATGGTGGAAGAAGCTTTTGCCATGCGCGGTCTGGAACTGGATGAAGTGAAAGTAGCAGCCGCCGAACATACCGTATTAAATATTGGATGTGCCTTTGCTGCTGTTCCCCTTTGGTATTAGGATCAGTTTATTTATTTGAGGAGGAAGCCAATTGGAATTTTGGGTTACAGAATATCAGACTCCCAATTTAGGTTTTAGCTGCAAGACCAGCGAGACGCTGAGAGTAGAAAAAACACCCTTTCAGGATCTGGCGGTGGTTGTGACTGAACAGTTCGGCAGGATGCTGCTGCTGGACGGGATGGTTATGACTACAGATAAAGATGAATTTGTCTATCACGAGATGATCAGTATGGTCGCTTTGCATTCCCATCCCGCTCCCTGCAAGGTCTTGATCATAGGCGGAGGAGACGGAGGCGCACTGCGGGAAGTACTGCGTCATCCCAAAGTGGAAAAAGGTGTTTTGGTAGAAATCGACGCGCAGGTCATTCAGGCATCCCGTGACTTTTTCCCGGCCCTGTCCTGCTCTTTTGATGATCCCAAAGCAGAAGTGATCGTTGACGACGGGATCAAGTATATTCAGGACCATAA
>CAZRMB010000145.1:0-6123 GCA_964600925.1 uncultured Syntrophomonas sp. | reverse complement strand
AAAAATACCCTGGCATTTGCATTTGCCAGGGTATTTCTTATTCTATATCTTTTTTATGATTGCTGTGCCACGGCTGGCTGATGTCTTCGAAATAACTGCGGATGAAGTTCAGATCGCGTGAGTATCCCAGGGCTACCATCAGTTTTATCCTTGCCTTGGGGCCGTTCAGCATGCCGCCCAAAATGACGCCCATTTCATGTAATTCAGCTCCGCCGCCTTCATACGCATACAGGTTCATGGCCATTCCCTCGTGACAGCGGCTCACCATAATCAGCGGAATGTTTTTACTGATCGCCTTCTGTACCGAAGCACGCATCTGGGGAGGAAGATTGCCGGCCCCCAGACCTTCAATGACAATCCCGGAAATATTTGCATCTATACAGGCTTCCATCAAAAAAGGATCCATTCCGCAGGTCGCCTTTAAAAGCACGACCCGGGGATCAATATGATCGACCGGCAGTTTTTGAGCCGGAATCTGTGGACTTTGAAAAACTACCTTTTCTCCGTATACCATCCCCACCGGCCCGAAACCCGGCGACCGGAAGGAAGAAACATTGTTGGCATGACATTTGACCACCTTTTCCACAGCATGGATCTCCTGATTAAAATAAACCAGTACTCCGCGATTGACGGAACCGGGGTCGGCAGCTACAAAAATCGCTCCCTCCAGGTTTCCCTGCCCGTCAGCATACAGTTCGTGCTGGCTTTTCATGGCACCGGTAAAAACAATTACCTTGGGACTGTCCACCAGCAAATGGACCAAATAGGATATTTCCTCCAGCGTATCTGTTCCCTGTACCACCACTGCCCCCTGAATCTCTTCGCGGTGTAACGCGGCACGGATTTCGCCGGCCAGTGCAAAGGCGATTTCCGGAGTTAAATGCGGACTGGGGACATTGCAATAGGCATGCATTTCAACCAGGATTTTTTCGTCTTCCCGGGTCAACGACTGCATGTTTATGCCGCCGTCATCAATCGGAATAATGGTATTGGTTCGCGGATCGAAAGTGGAAGCAATCGTTCCGCCGGTCGTAAATACGGCAACTTTATTACTTGTCATGGTTCCCCCTTCTCCTGTTTCTGTATTCCAATCCTGTTATTACCATAAGATATTAACAGATATGTCTCATTTTCTGTCGATTTTACCCCTAGAAGTATTATATAATCAGGTTATGTTTGGGAGCAAGTCCAACGGATTCGTTCCCGGAAAAAGGAGTTTTGAACAATATGTCCCTTATCCTGGAAGCCAGACACATTACCAAACATTTTAAAGGCCTGGTTGCAGTAGCCGATTACTCGGTCAAAATTGAAACGGGTACCATTCACGGACTGATCGGGCCGAACGGCGCCGGAAAGACGACCGTTTTCAATATGATTTCCGGTGAGAATCCTCCTACTTCTGGTTCCATCCTTTTTCACGACCGAGATATAACCGGTTTACGTTCTGACGAGATCGCGCGTCTGGGCATCACCCGAACCTTCCAAAATCTTCGTTTATTCACCGGCCTCACGGTTTTGCAGAATGTCATGGTAGGCGCGCAAATCCACAAGACCTACGGCTTTTTTTCCATGTTGAGCAGTTCGCCCGCCATCGGCATAGGGGAACGCCAGCTGTATAATGAATCCATGGAACTGCTGCAAGTCTTGGAAATCGACGATAAAGCTGACCTGCCTGCGACCAGTCTTCCTTACGGCGCGCAAAGAAAACTTGAAATTGCACGCGCACTGGCCACCAAGCCACAGATCCTGCTTCTGGATGAACCAGCTGCGGGAATGAATCCCAGTGAAAGTCAGGAACTGATGCATACCATCAAACGGGTGCGGGATCAGTTCGATCTAACCATCCTTTTAATTGAACACGATATGAAAGTGGTCATGAATCTTTGTGATCAAATTCAGGTCCTTTGCTACGGCAGTTGTATTGCCGAAGGAAAACCTGAAGCAATCAAAAATGACCCGGAAGTTATTGACGCTTATCTGGGAAGGAGGGCGGAACGTGCTCAGAATTGAGAATTTGGACGTATATTATGGCAATATTCATGCCCTCCATAATGTCAGTCTGCAAGTCAAACAAGGTGAGATGGTCGCTATCCTGGGAGCCAACGGCGCCGGAAAAACAACTACCCTGGCAGCAATTTCGGGTCTGCTGAAACCAAAGAGCGGTCATATTTTCTTTGAAGGCCATGAAATAACCGGTGTCCCGACTCATCAGATCGTCTCCCTGGGTATCAGTCATGTACCTGAAGGCCGACAGATCTTCACCAGTTTAACGGTACAGGAAAATATCCGCCTGGGCGCCTATCAGCGCCGGGATGCAAAATTGATCCAGGATGATGCCAATTGGATCTATTCACTTTTCCCGATTTTAAAGGACAGGCAGAACCAAACTGCCGGTACCTTGTCGGGCGGTGAACAGCAGATGCTGGCCATTTCCAGGGCGGTAATGAGCAAACCGCGGCTGTTGCTGCTGGACGAGCCCTCAATGGGTCTGGCGCCAATGATCGTAGATCTTATTTTTGATGTTATTCGTCAGCTTAGAGAACGAGATATTACAGTGTTATTGGTGGAACAGAATGCCTACCAGGCGCTAACCGAGGCTGATCGTGCCTACGTCCTTGAGACCGGCCGGATCAAGCTTTCCGGTTCAAGTTCGGAGTTGCTGAACAACGAAGAAATTCAGAAAGCATATCTGGGAGGCTAAACATATGGACTTCAACTATTTACTAAATCAACTGGTAAACGGGTTAAGCCTGGGCAGTGTGTATGCACTGATCGCCATCGGCTACTCGATCGTATATGGCATCCTGCGGCTGATCAATTTCGCTCACGGAGACATCTTGATGGTCGGTGTATTTGCCGGCTTTGGTGTGCTGGCTGTATTGCATGCACCGTTTGTATTGGCCATATTGATCGCCATGGCCATCGCCGCCCTCTTCGGAGTTGTTTTGGAACGAGTCGCCTACCGTCCTTTGCGTTACGCCACCGAAGAAGCAACCATGATTACTTCGCTGGCGGTATCCATATTCATTGAGAACCTTGGCATTATGACTGTAACAGCGCAACCCCGCTCATTCAAAGTGCCAGCCATTTTAAATGTCATCCATAACTGGGGGTCGGTATCATTCAGCAATATGAACCTGCTGATTATTGCCATCACTGTGATTCTGCTGGTCGTATTGGTGTTTTTCGTTACCCGCACTGATTTGGGAATTGCCATGCGGGCTTGTGCAGATAATTTGAATGCAGCCCGTCTGATGGGCATAAATATTAACGTGGTGGTTTCGGTGACCTTTGCCATTGGTTCAGCGCTGGCAGCCATTGCCGGACTTATGCTGGCCGGTCAGTACGGCAGGATCGACCCGCTGATGGGTTTCATCCCCGGGCTGAAAGCCTTCGTGGCAGCCGTTCTGGGTGGCATTGGCAGCATCGGCGGCGCCGCCCTGGGTGGTTTTGTGCTTGGGATGGCCGAGATCCTGCTGGTCGGATTGCTGCCGCCCGCTTTTTCACCCTATCGTGATGCGTTTGTTTTCATCATTTTGATCCTGGTTTTGCTGGTACGTCCTTCCGGCTTGCTGGGAACCGGTGAAAGGAGGCGCAGTTAATATGCTGAGTCGCCGTGACAAACGTTTGACCATTATCGGTATCGTTGTGCTGGGAATCGTACTCTTTATACTGAATCAGGTTATGGCCGATTATTACCTGCGCATCATCAATCTGATCGGGATAAATATCATCCTGGTGGCCAGTTTGAATCTGACCAACGGTTTTACGGGCATATTTTCCATGGGGCATGCCGGATTCATGGCAGTCGGTGCTTACACCTCCGCTTTGCTGACGATCCCGATCACCCAGAAGGCAGCACTGCTGCCTGATCTTCCCTTGTGGCTGGCCAATTTGCACGTGCCTTTTGTGGCGGGATTGCTGGCAGCCGGTTTGATGTCCATGCTATTTGCTCTTTTGATCGGCTATCCGGTCCTGCGGCTGCGCGGTCATTATCTGGCCGTAGCCACGCTGGGATTCCTGGTAATCGTCAGAGTAGTTTTGACCAATATTGAAAGCATTACCCGCGGAGCCCGCGGCATAAGCGGTTTGCCCGGGGTGACCAACAGTTGGTGGATATACGGCACATTAGTCATTGTCATGTATTGTTTGTGGCGTTTTATCCATTCTTCCTACGGCCGCGGCATCATGTCCATCCGTGATGACGATATCGCTGCCCAGGCACTGGGTATCAATATCACCACCCATAAAATGATGGCCTTCTGTATCGGTGCGTTTTTTGCCGGCGTGGGAGGCGCGCTGTGGGGAGATCAAATGAGCGTTATATCGCCGAATTTCTTCTCATTCAATCAGACTTTCACCCTGGTGGAAATGTCTGTCATCGGCGGAATGGGCTCTATGACCGGAGCTGTAGTGGGCGCTGCGGTTATGACCATCATTCCCGAACTGCTGCGCAACCTGGAAGTCGGCATTACAATTATGGGCATGACACTGCCGCCCTTGTACGGTTTAAGCCAGCTTATCCTGGCGGCTCTGGTCGTTATCGTTATTATTTTTCGGCCTCAGGGGATCATGGGCAGATGGGAATTCAGTTGGCAGCATTTTGCCCGTGAAAAAAAGAAACTGCGACTTCAGCGCCAGTCTTCTTCAGAACAAGAGAAATAAATGCCTCTTGCAGGCTTTTATATAGAATAATATTGGAGGAGGGACCCTGTATATGAAGAAAAAAGTTGTTGCCCTTTTAATGGTTCTGGTTATGGCTCTGGCAATTGCCGGATGCGGAAAAAGTGACCAGTCCGACAAGTCAGCAGCGAGCAAGGAAATCAAGGTCGGCGCCCTGTTTAATCAAACCGGAGATCAGTCATCTCTGGATGTGCCCGGACTGAATGGTTTCAAACTGGCGGTTGATGAAATCAACAAAAAAGGCGGAATTAACGGCAGCAAGATCACCCTGGTGGCAATTGACGGCAAAACTGACCAAACCGCCTGCGCCAACGCTGCATCAAAAATGGTCGACGTAGACAAGGTCGTAGCGATCAGCGGTCTGGCCGACAGCAACTATGCATTGGCAGCCGGAGCGATCGCCCAAAAGAACGGTGTAGTGTTCCTGACCTCAGGAGCCACTCTGCCCAGCCTGCCTGATCAGGTCGGTGACCATTTCTATCTGGTTCCCTTCGGCGACAACATTCAGGCCTATGCCGGTGCTGAATTTGCAGCTAAGGATCTGAAAGCCAAGACTGCTTACATGCTGACCGACAAAGGCATGGACTACACAATGACCCTGGCCAAATACTTCAAAGAACGTTTCACCAAGATCAATGGTGCTGATTCCGTTCTGCTGGAAGATACTTATCAGACTGCTGACGTAGATTTCTCAGCCCAGATCGAACGCTTAAAGGGCCTCAAAGTACAGCCCGACGTACTGTATGTTGCATCAGATCCGAGCAAATGTGGTGTTATCGTAAAACAGATGCGGGATCGCGGGATCACCCAGCCGATCATCGGCGGTGACGGATATGATACTCCTCTGCTGGTCGAATTGGGCGGAGAAGGTGCCAACCATGATGTTTACTTCACCACTCATGCTTCTTTGAGCAATCCTTCTGACAAAGTACAGAACTTCGTAAAAGCTTATAAAGCAACCTACAACTCCGATCCTGAAAATGCTTTCGCAGCGCTGGGCTATGACAGCATGTATCTTTTAGCTGATGCCATCAGCCGCGCCGGATCATCCGATCCTGCCAAAATCGTTGAAGCTCTGAACAAGACCAGCGGTTTTGAGGGCGTAACCGGAAAAATCAGCTACACTGGCGGCAGCCGTGTTCCCAACAAGTCAGTTACCGTTCTGACCGTAAAAGAAAATAAATTTGAATTCGTAAAAGAGGTTTTACCTGAATAAAAACTGTACAAAATAGTACAAAAAGATCGGAGAAGGGGCTTGCCCCCTTCTCCATTATTAGGAGGCAAACAAATGAACGAAGCGCTCAAAATGACCAGCCATGCATACAGGGAAGGCAAATATGACAAAGCCATCCTTGCTGTGGGTTCCTGCGAAAACCACGGCTCACATTTGCCCCTGGGAACCGATACCCTGGTATCCTATGAATTATCCAAAAAAGTTGC
>CAZRMB010000144.1:0-6266 GCA_964600925.1 uncultured Syntrophomonas sp. | reverse complement strand
CGGCGTACCATTGCTGTCTGCCCAGCCTTTGAATGTATAGCCGGCTCTCTGGGGCAGCTGAGGAAAACTAATGATGGCATCGCCAGGTTGGTATTCATCCGTGGTAATACCGATACCATTGGTAACAAAAGGTGTACCGCCATTACCCAGAAATACCAAGCGGTAGCGTTTTTCGACCAATTTGGGATAAATAATGGCATCTTTATTAAATACGCTTTGAAGGCTGATAAATACATTTCCCATGCCATACGGCTCCGCATCCCAACCAACATATTTCCTGCCGAAGGGTGGTGTCGCAAACACAGGCAAGGGCTCATCCAAGGTGCCTTGCACGTTGGTGGTCAATGCAGTGATCGGCTCGGCACCGTACGCTGCTTTCAATGTCACTGCAACCGGGTATCCGTTCCAGCCTTCATACAAAGGCAGCGGAACCCAAAAATCCGCACCCATTTCGCCGCTAACCGAAGATATGGGGGTTTGGCAGGCAGCATCGGCATACCAACCGCTGAACCTCTTTCCCGGCTGCGGCTTTTGGTATTTGAATACCTCCGGATCGGATTTCGCCTCCGCCAGTAAAATATAATCCATTTCTGCCAACTTGTTTTCCGTATAGGTATGATCGTAATGGAACAAATTGAACAGGCGAACGCTTTTTACATATGCATACTGCGGCTTGACTGCGCTCCAATTGGCTGCGCTGTTGCTGGTATAGGGATAATAGATCTTAAAATAATAGTTATAATTCCCCTGCATGGGGTTGTCATGATCATATAGCTGTTCGTATCCTCCGTCCACCACCGGTGGTATTTCCTGCTGATAATAAATATAGCTCAAGCGGTTACATTCATAGAAAACATTGGAAGACAGACTGTTGATAAATCGTGCCAGGATCAATTGATCCGAGGTCAGTGAACAGCAGTTCATCAAAGCTGCATGGCCAATTGCAATAGGGTTATCCTGATAAGCTGAAACCGGACGATCCAATTGGAATTGCCGGAGGCCGGTGCAGTTGCGAAAAGCCTCCGTACCGATGGATTGATAATGACTGGGGATTAGAACTGCCTGCAACTGGTAACAGTTCTTGAAAGCCCGTGCCGGTATATAGTCAATACTGCCGATGCTATCAGGCAACTGCACGGATTGCATATAATAGCAATCAGCAAAGGCGCCCTCACCTAACTCCAAGAGTGTATCCGGCAAAGCAAAATCATTGGCGTAAATTTGGCTGGCGGTGAAAGCATATGCCCCTATTTTAGTGGTTCCGCTCAGGTCACAAACGACGAAAGGACAGTTTCGGAATGCATAAGCCCCAATCTCTGTGCCTGGACAGGCGGAAAAATCAGTCAGTTTCTTGCAATATGCAAAAGCTTCGGTTCCAATGATGACCTGGCCGGCGCTGCTCTTTAGCGCGACTTCTGTCAAACCGGAAAAATAAAAGGCATAGGAACCTACCGATGTTGCCTTTTCAAAAGGTATCCAGTTCGTGTAAGACCGGCAGTTATAAAAGGCGCCGTCCCCGACCGTTAGAACATTGGCCAAGCCAGTCACATCAGTAAGGGAAAAGCAGTTCTCAAAAGCCCAGGAACTGACCGTTTCAATATTTGAACTCAGCGTTACTGTTTGCAGGTTGATGCAATTTTTGAAAAATGATAAAGGAATTTGATTGCCAACTAAATCCGTCAAGGTAACCGAAGTAATATAACTGTTGTTGGAAAAGAGATTGGTATCGTATCCGCTCACCTCGGCCTGGCACTCGAATTGCGAATCACCGGCGTTTATGACTGCCGTAACGGTGGTTGGCATCACGACTGATGACTGTGATCGGGAAATATACTTGATAAGCTGCACTTTTTTCGGCACCCGGACGTCATGGTCAGGGTCATATTCATCTTCCACTGTGGAAAAAATCCATTGACCCGATTTATCTATATTGCTGTAATTGTTAGGCGGCGGATAGTCTGCTGCTTGCGGAACTTTGGCACAGACGGCCGTTAAGGTCATATCCTTGTAGGAATGAATCCATTCATCTGGCAAAAAAGCATTTTGGCCGTCCGCATCACTGTCGTTGCCCGCTGACCAATACAAGAATGTATAGTTCTCCTTTATTCCTGTTGGCACAATTGCTCTTTCATAGAATTTTGCGATGTTAATTTGCGAACGGTATTCTTGCCCTGATTGGGAATAGTCAGATGGTACCACAAAGGTCGCCACCGGATTCTGAAAGTCGGAGTCAAGATACTTCGCTTCCCAGCCTGCGTAAAGATTTGTCTCTGTCCGAAAATGGTTGGTGGTAACGGGTATTCCTGTAGCATTGAGATCCGTATACCAACCCTTAAAATTAAATCCTTCCCTTTGGGGCATGACCTGCTCAGGATTCTCCCGGCTGACATAAATCCGGGGAGTGCCGTCATTCCAGTTATAGGTAAGGAAGGGTTGGCCAAAGAATGAATAGACATTCGTTGTACCGGTAATCCGGGTATTTTCAGTAATCGCGTCCCCTTCTCCCTTTTCATTCAGATACCAGCCAAGAAACGGAACCACGCCAAGACCCGGACTGGATGGAAAATTGATGATTCCGTCCACTGTTCCCTCGCGGGTATAGATGCGGGGATCTTTGCCGTTGTCATGAAAATATACATAGTAACTGGTTTTCTTAATCCATTTGGCAAATACAGCTGCTGGTTCGCTGGCTATAACTGTTTCCGAGTTAAAAGGAACGGTGCCCTCCACATCCATATACCAGCCGGCAAAATCATAATGCTTGCGCGTTGGCGTTTGTGGGGAATGGCTCAGCCCATTTGCCGTATTATAGGGGATATACTGGCGCTGAGGGCTTCCTCCATTGCCGAAGAAATATACCACCGTATCACTATTGCCCAACTGCGAAGTTAAAGTTGTATTGGCAGTAATCGGTGTTTGTCCGCTGCAGGAATTGCCCTGGTTGTCGTGCCAGCCAGTGAGGATTTTGGAAAAAGGCAGGTCAAAGAAGCTCAGATAATCAGGGAACTGCTTTATTCCTTTGATAGAGCCCTTGCTTGGCAGTTCCGTATGGGTAAGTGAATTGACAAAGGTGACATCATACTCCTCCTCTTCCCACAAAGCGAACACACTGATTTCCGCTGTAACCGGCGTTGTACTGCTAAAATCCTGCCCAAAACCGTCCGGACTGGTATTAAACTTTTTAAAGCGATAGCCGGGGCGGGTTGGAATGGGAAGATTTATGGTTCCCTCAGCATTACCGTACAGCTTCGTCATTTCCGGTGAGCCGCCGTTACTCATGACATATACGGTATAGCTCTTGGAAATCCATTGTGCATAGACCACCTGAGAGCTATTTACAACAGAGTCAGCAGAGAAGCAGCTGCCGCTGCCGTTCTGGTTCGTATTCCAACCGGTAAATATGTAACCATCCCTTTCAGGGGATGATGGCAGCGCCACCTTGTTGTTGGTTGCCGGAACTACTGTCTGGGCAGGAGTACCGCCATTGCCATTGAAGGTGACAACCATCTCGTCAACAGCCCCTACAGGGATTAAGCAACTGGTCAACATGAATATGATTGCCAAAATCAACGCAGGAATCTTCTTCAACACACAGAATACCGCCTTTCTTTTATTAATCTCTCCGGGCATAATTGCTTTGGTAATATACCATCACCGAGATGAATGTGATTGCTTTTGCAGCATGCAGCAGCAAAACGGCAATACAAACCATCCGGAAAGAGACCCGTCAGGACTGACCCTCAGTTCTGAAGAAATGATTTCATCATTTCCTGTTTCCGATACAGGAGTTTGTTTATTTTCAGGGATTCATTGTAGTAGGCATAACAAAGACCCATCCCCAATCCCTCGGCAATAAGAAATATGGTCAGGATTAGCTCAAAGGTAAAGGGGTCTTGTTGATAATAGAAGTACAGAAAAGGTGACAGGGAAACCACGGCTATGACCAGAAATACCGCACCAAATGAGAATGTTGCTCCTTTGTTTTTAATTTTGAACAAATAGACAAAGACGATCCTTGACAGTCCTCCGGCTACGGCACCAATAACGGCGTCCAGTGCCAGATCCGGCAGATAGTCCCATGAAATGTAGGTTGCTACCAGTTCAAAAATGCCAACAATAATGCCGATCCCGGCGGAATATAAAAGGGTTTTGGAAAAATCACGCAAATAACTCTTCATTGTTTTACCCCTAATTGTTGATATATTGCCTGAAACTGTTTAAATAGCTGCGAGTCACGTAAATTTGGCTTTGATCTGCCATTCTCAGTATCATTCTGCTGTTGAACCAGGGAATGATGGATTCAATCTTTAATACGTTTACAATGTAAGACTTGCTGACCCGGATAAAACCGTAACGCAAGAGCCGCTCCTCAATTATATACAGCTTTTCACTCAGCGTAAGCTGATCCCCCACAGTGTGGCAGGTAATCAAATTGCCCAACGCCTCGATATACAAAACGTCATGCAGCATGACCATTTTTACGCTTTTATTTTTATCTTTCCCCAGTATAAATGGCTTGTTTTCTTTTATTTGGACTGCAATCTCACGCAGGAAATCGAGCAGTTGTGTAATTCTTTTCCGATGAAAGATGATGTTGATTCGGTCTTCTCTTTGTTCATACCCGGCTTCAATCAAATAAACACCAGCATTTTCATCCTCAAACATATTATTGGGGTTGAAGAACTCCCGCAATACTTTTCCCGCTTCAGCAGAACAATTAAGTCCAAAGATCATTAGACTTCTCCGTTGCATTAAAGTAAAAATTTGATTGGTCATCATTCCTGATTAATATAATAATGATCGTAAGATTATATGTATATCGTTTATAACCACCATTTAGCCTCATTAATTGGCAGTATATACTAAAAAAAATATATTCGAGGATAATAAATAAAGCAATACTATATACATGAAATGCAAATTAAGGTATATAAGCTGCAATTGTTGGCAAAAAACGTTTTAGCTGCGATCCTGTTTAACCGGGCAGCAAAAACAGGCCGCGATTGAGGCGTACATAATGTACGTCGATCGAGCGGCCTGTTTGCAGCAACGCAGATATTCGCTTCCGTAATCGATCTGGGGTTAGAACTTCGCCAGATACTCCTCGATCTCCCAATCATAAACCCGGGAGCTGTAGTTTTCCCATTCCTTCATCTTGGCAGCCACAAAGCGAGAATAAACGTGTTCTCCCAGAGCTTCCTTGATAATATCATCCTTGCTCAGTTCGTCCAGCGCTTCGTATAGGTTTTCCGGCAAGGACAAGATCCCCTGCTGTTTACGGGCAGCCAGATCCATTTCGAAAATGTTCTGTTCCACCGGTTCGGGCGGAGCGATCAGGTTTTTGATCCCATCCAGACCGGCTTTCAAGATAACTGCCAGGCCAAGATATGGATTGCAGCTGGGGTCGGGATTACGAACTTCAATGCGGGTGCCTATACCGCGGCGGGCTGGAATCCTGATCAGCGGACTGCGATTTTTATATGACCAGGCAATATAGACCGGCGCTTCGTATCCGGGTACCAGACGTTTGTAGGAATTGACCGTGGGATTTGTTATGGCACAAATCGCCCGGGCATGTTTTATAACACCACCGATAAAATAGCGACAGGTATCGCTGAGCCCGTCTTCCCGGCTGGCATCGTAGAATATGTTCTGCCCGTCTTTAAACAAGGAACAATGCATATGCATTCCTGAGCCGGCAATGCCGAAAACCGGTTTGGGCATAAATGTAGCATGTAAACCATTATTCTGGGCTACGATTCGGACTGCTACCCGGAATGTCATTATATTGTCGGCAGTTTTCAGGGCGTTGGTATACTTGAAATCAATTTCGTGCTGACCGGGAGCAACTTCATGATGGGCAGCCTCGATTTCAAATCCCAGGGTCTGCAGCACTTCCACCATTTCCCGGCGGGCTTCTTCTCCCATATCCACCGGCGGCAGGTCAAAATAGCTGGCTTTGTCATTGGTTTTTAAAGTGGGCTGACCGTTTTCATCCAGATTAAACAGGAAAAACTCCGGTTCCGGACCCACCTGCATGGTATAGCCCATCTCTGCGGCTTCCTGTAAGGTTTTGGTCAGAATATAACGCGGACTGCCCTTAAAAGGAGTACCGTCCGGGTCATATATATCACAGATTATGCGAGCTGTTTTTCCCGCCGATTTCGGACTGCTCCAGGGTAAAACAGCAAAGGTATCAGGATCCGGACGTAAATACATATCCGACTCTTCTATGCGTACAAAACCTTCTATAGAAGAACCATCAA
>CAZRMB010000143.1:0-6281 GCA_964600925.1 uncultured Syntrophomonas sp. | reverse complement strand
CTCTTTTAAAGGGAGGGCATTGATACCCCGCTGCTTGCGGCGGGGTAGTTCATTATCCTTGTAAATAACATCTATCTTTATATCCCCGACATTAATTAGTTCCATTAATAATCTCGCTGATTTCTGACGATATTTAGAACATATTCGGCGCTTGGATCTTTAATTTTATGACGATTTAGAATCTCTTCAATTACGTATTTGACCGCTTTTGTTTTTTGACGGTTATCCCGCCAACCATCTTTTTTTGTTCTCATTATTTTATCATCTAATTCATTAGCCAACACTTCATTATTTTTCAGATTATCGTACAAAGCTTGTTTTGCTTTCGTATTTAGAGAGGATGGATATTCCTTTGCTGTATCTGGTTTTTTTACTTTCCCGGAGAGCTCGATTATTTTTTGTAAATATTTTTCATATTCTATAGTAGCTTCTTTACGTAACTTTATCAGTTCATTCAAAAGCACACTCATTTTTTCATAATACATCGGGTTAGTTGGACTTTCTTCGATAATTACTTTACGCAGATTATTTTCAATGGTTTCCGCCATCGCGTCCTTATTGCCTTTAATATTTTCAGGCAAATCTTTGATAGCGTCTTTTCCTTTTTCAACTAACAATTCCACCAGACTTAAATCATCAAAATTTGCCAGCATCCGGCTTTCTTCTGCGCCAATATAGCTGTCAATCAAATGCCGCATGGCTGGTTCGTATTGTTTCAAATCAATATAATCGCCACTGGCAATCTGAATTTCCTTACGCAGGTTTTCAAAATGCTCGACGTCTTTCTTGATTTGTTCGGCTTCCTTGTCGAAATAGCCCGCTTCGTTCATTTCATCGGCGATGTTGGCATAGGCGCGGATAAGTGCGATGGTGAGTTTATACAGCGAAACCCGCCTGGGCTCCGTGTCTTTCAGGTCATCCGGATTTTCCGTATTCTTCCCGCAGAAGTAGCGGATATGTGCCATGCTGTCTTGGGGTGGCTCCACCGGTTCGCACAATGCTTTGATGGCTTCCAGTGCTTCGTCCAGGCGTTCTTTGCCTTTTAGTAAACGGTTTTTTAATAAACCTTCCGTATCCTCTTTCTCGTAAGCATCAAAAGCCCCGGACGTATAATCCGTAAAAGCGGTTTTCAGGCTGTCAAATAAATCCATGTAGTCGATAATGTAGCCGTAATCCTTGTCGTCGCCATCCAAACGGTTGACGCGGCAGACTGCCTGAAACAATCCGTGATCCTGCATTTTCTTGTCGATGTAGAGATACGTAGCGGGCGGCGCATCAAACCCCGTCAGCAGTTTATTGACCACGATCAGTAGTTTCATCTGCGCGGGTTCATCAACGAATTTTGTCTTTACCTCTTTTTCAAACCGTTCGACTTTCTTGATGGCTTCTTCCGGCGATTCATTGAAATACTCAGCCAGCATCTTTTGATAAATCTCAAAGCGCTTCAATTTCTCGGTGTAGCCTTCGCCTGATTCTTCACCTTTGATGTCGGCATGGCTGGGGACAAAAGATGTAACGATGGCGCAATGATTCAGTCCGGCGCTCTTAAACAGCTCATAATACCGGCAGGCATTGTAGATACTGTCCGATACCAGCATGGCATTGCCTCTGCCGTTTTGCAGGCGTTCCTTTTTCGCCATGTCCATCATCATGTCCATGACAATCTTTTCCAGTCGCGATTTGGAACTGAAGACTTTCTTCAGCGTTCCCCATTGCTGCTTCAGTTCGGCTTTGGCAAAATCACTCAATCCTTTTGTCTTTAAATCAAACCATTCGTCAATCTTATCCATTGACGTGATTTTCTGTTCAACGTCTCTGGCTTCATAACGCAAATCCAGCACTACCTTGTCGGCGACGGCTTCATTAAATTTGTAGGTGTGGATGTATTTGCCGAAGATTTCCATGCTTGTCTGCTTGTCGGCTTTCAGAAGTGGCGTGCCGGTAAAACCGATAAACATGGCATCGGGCAGGAAGCCTTTCATGGCTTCGTGCAATTTGCCGGACTGGGTGCGGTGGCATTCATCCACAAACACATAGATGTCGCCCTTGGCTTTAAAATCAGTCGGGATGCTGCTTTTCAATTCCTGCAAATAGGCGTCAACATCACCTTCTTCTTTCCCGCCAAACTTGTGGATTAGCGAACACATCAGCCACGGCGAGTTGTCATTGAGTTTGTCGAGCAAATCCCTGCCGCTTTTGGTACGGTAAATATTTTCCGAAACGCCTTTGTAAACTTTCTCAATCTGCTCATCCAGTTCTTCTCGGTCGGTAATAATCAGCACTCTGCCTGCCGGATTATATTCCCGTATCCACTTGGTCAGCCAGACCATTGTCAGGCTCTTGCCGCTCCCCTGCGTGTGCCAGATGATGCCGCCTTCTTTGCGTTGAATATGATCCTGCGCCGCTTTCGTGCCGAAATACTGGTTATGCCTGCTTAGTTTCTTGATGCCGCGGTCAAAAACGATAAAGTCATGGAGCAATTCAATGAAGCGTTCCTTGTTGAGCAGTTCCACGATGTTTTTATCCAGCGGATAATCGTATTGGGCCGCTCTGTCCCGAATCGGTTTCGTCAGCGTCAGAAGGTAATGGTCGTTCTTATTGATTTCTTCGCTGACTTCCTTCCATTTCATAAAATACTTTTCTCTGGTTTCAATGGCGCCGTAGGCAAGGCCTTCAAGGTCATTGCCGGCCATTACATACTGCACGGTGGAGAAAAACGGCTTGATGAAGATGTGTTTCTGGTTGTCCAGGTTCTGGCGGATTCCTTCGGAAATGGAAACCGTGCTGCGTTTCAGTTCCAGCACGCCCAGCGCAATGCCGTTTACATACAGCACAATATCTGGGCGCTTTTTATGGATGCCTTTGATCGTGACTTCTTCGGCAATGGCAAAGTCGTTTTCCTGTGGATGTTTCCAGTCAATCAGCCAGACGGTTTCCTTGTTATGGCCTGTTTCCGGTTGGACGTTGACGCCGTAGCGCAGCATGGAATAAACGGCTTTATTGACATCGTAGAGAGATTTGCTCTGGTCGTTGACGGCCTTACCGAAAATATAAAGTGCCTTGTTAATCAGGTTGGGGCTGTATTTTTTTCCCCTGGTGAGATAGGCAGTCAGAAGATCTTCTTCAACATTGCTGTTGTTTTCCCGTTCTTCCCAGTTGCCGAGATAGTCGTATTTCAGTTCCTTCTGGAATAATTTAATGACGCGGTTTTGAGTTTCCCGCTCTTTTTTGCCGATGTCGCTCATATCAACCTGATCTTCCCTGTTAAGAGATTTTGCATCATGCCCTGCTTGAGCATTTTGTATTTATCCAGTTTCTTTTCTAAACCTTCTATTTCTGCATCCATGTCGGAAAGGATTTGGGCGATACTTTCTTGTTCTTCAATAGATTCAGGTATTATCAATTTTACTTTTGAAATCTGCCCAAGGTTTATCTTTTGAGGATAAGCAAATTGAAGTGAGTTTAACACGATTTCTTTTTTGAAATATTCAAATTGAGAATAGTGGCAAATAAATCTTGCAGAATATTCTTTTTTTATTTTCAATAGAGTCAGGCTTACATAAAAACTTGCATCTACATCCCAATCAATATATTTACAGACACCAATTGAACCTATTCTCGTCATTAAAATATCCCCCTTTTCTATTTTCCAACTTTTAGTTAGAAAGGCATGCTCCTCGGGGGAAATGCATTTGGTATTTGTAAAATCATTTGCTGTTACATTTTCTACACTATAAAAGGGAACTCCTTGTTCTACATATTTTGGGGTTTGATGTGTTTGGACTGCACCCCCCAAGTTGGACAAAATATGTTAGAGTAGTTGGCAGGAACCAGATTCCCTTGTAGAGGGAGAAAGGAACTTGCCATGAAGCACCGCAGAGTATTTGCTGTTGAACTCAAGCGCCAGATCGTTGAAGAGCTACTAAGCGGAATGAGTACGCCGGCGCAACTGACCCGCCGTTATGAGATTTCATCCGGCCTTCTTTATCACTGGAAAGAACAATACGCCAAGGGACGGTTTAATAACGAGCCCACCAGGGAAGCCGCCCTTGAAGACCGCGTTCGGCAACTGGAGCAACTGGTCGGCAAATTAACCCTGGAGAACGAGTTTTTAAAAAAAGCCGTTCAGAGGGGCCTCTTGACGCTGCCGAAGAAAAGCGACGATTTCTTATCGAACACCATCACCTCCTCAAAAGCACGGAAAGGGGGTGCCAACTCATGAAACTGCCCCGCAGCACTTATTATTATCAATCCAAGAACAATGCCGTTGATGATTCAGGACTTACTGCCCTGATCGAAACCATTATAGAAGAATTTCCCGGCTATGGATACCGCCGTGTGACCCGCGAACTTCATCGCCGTAATAAAATCGTCAATCATAAAAAAGTCTTACGCATCATGCACGACCGGGGTTTAACCCGCAAAACCAAACGCCGCTGGATTCAAACAACAGACAGCCGGCATACTCAGCGGATCTATCCCAATTTAATCAAAAATCTCGTGGTGACAGCTCCGAATCAAGTTTGGACGGCCGACATCACTTATATTGGCATCCGCAGCGGTTTCGTCTATCTGGCAATTCTTCTGGATTTGTTTGCCAGAAGAGCCATCGGTTACTCGATTTCGCGCAACATTGATACTGCCCTGTGTCTGGCTGCCTTGACCATGGCCATTGCTCACCGAAAGCCACCCAAGGGTGTCATTCATCACTCGGATCGGGGCGTCCAGTACGCCGCCCATGAATATGTCGCTGCTCTCCTGCAATACGGTTTTCTCATCAGTATGTCCCGCAAAGGCAATCCCTATGACAACGCCGCCACGGAAAGCTTTTTCAAAACGCTCAAGGTTGAAGAAGTGTATCTTTGGGAATACCGAACCCTGGAAGATGTTCAGATTCGGCTTCCCTTTTTCATTCAGGAAGTGTACAACCGCAAACGTCTGCATTCCTCTCTTGGATACAGACCGCCGGTTGAATTTGAAGAACTGTTCATTAAAAACCAAATTTCTTTGCCGACTGCTCTAACCCAATCTGTCTAACCTCAGGGGTGCAGTCCATTTTTTCCCCATATTGCTTATTATGGCATAACTTATCTCTTGCAAGGGCTTCACGTAATACAGCGACAAGTGGGCCATTGCCGGATAAAAATACGCTATAGAGATCATTTGTCTTATCAATATGAGTTGTTGCGATATTGAGTCCGACTAATGTCTTCCCTGCACCCGGAACACCAGTTACAAAGCATATTGATTTCTTCGCTTGTTCTCTCGAATGACAAATAATATCAGAAATTGCGGTAGTCGTAATATTGAGATTTATTGCACTTGCATCATTTCTCGATATTTCTTCGACTGAATGCCCTTTATAGAGAGCTTTTGCCGCTTCAACAATTGTAGGAGTAGGGCTGTATCGACCATTTTCCCAAATAACTTGATCAATGTTCTTTCCTTCACAAAATTCTAAGACCTTTCCAATTACTTCGTCAAGCATTGATTGATTACATTTGATTGGAGATAAAAGCTTATCATTATGATGTGTCATAGAAATTGCGTATGGATTAGCAGTAGCTTTAGTAGCAATCAGAATCGGCGCAATAAACTGTTCATGGCTTGATTCATGAAAGTTTTTCAAATCTAAAGCATAATCGCATACTTGATCATATGCATGTTGTGTAAATACTTTTTCACCGACTTTAAATTCGAGGACGAATATAACTGATCCGATTAGTAGTACCGCATCTATTCTTTGGCCCATTCGTGGGATCGAAAATTCAAGATAAACTGCGCCTTGATATTTACATAGCGCGTTACGAAGAATACTTATTTCTTCTAACCATGCATTTCTCTGGTTATGTTCGAGCGTAAAAGTGTGACGTTTTGTCAATTCACCTAATATTGTTTCTGATGATGTATTTAGAAAATTTTTGAAAGTAGCCGAATAGTATGATCGATTCATTTATTAATTCCAATTTGGAACATAAAAATTATTTGATATTACCTCTTCGAAACAATAATAGTTGGATCAAGTGATAAAATATGATTTTTGTTACCATCAGACCTTTTTAATTATTTTCATTTGCATTTACCACTGATTGCGGTGGGTTGTTTGTTTTTCGCGCATCTTACAACTTTGAAAATACATTGCAAGGAAAAATCTAACTGAAAATAGAAGGTTGTGGGTTGAGATGCGTTTCGCAATGACAATCAGCTATTGCGACACAGTCTCCACGGCGCGCAATGACAAAGCGTAAAAGGGGGAGCAAAGAGACACGGGCAGCACGCGA
>CAZRMB010000142.1:3656-6289 GCA_964600925.1 uncultured Syntrophomonas sp. | reverse complement strand
CGCCGGCAAAAGCCCAAGCGATTCCCATTCCCATTGTGCCAGCACCCAGAACTGCAACTTTATTGATATCCATTATTAAACCTCCTTAAATATTAACAGTGTTAATTAAGAGTTTAAAGTATAATCAGCATTATTTCAATATTTTAACAGTTAAAAATTTTAAGACAATAAAACAGCCTTTTCCTGATAATACGCAGAAAAAGGCTGCAAATTTCGAAAATGTTGAACTGTTATGCTACTTACGATCCTTGATGAGACTTACGGAAGTCGAATTGAAAACCGCAAAAACCTCGTCTCCTTCCTGTAAATCCATGTCGCCGTAAGAGCCGGCAGTAATGGTTGCTGTAACTGCTTGGTCTCCGACATCAACTATGATATCTGCCATGTCTTGCCCGGGATGAATTTTCATAATCTTGCCAACCAGTTTATTCGGATCACTTATGCGCACAATATCCCTCCTTTTCATATAGTTTGTACGGAAACTGAGAAAATATTTAGTAGCGATTAAATATCGAAATAGAAGCTGAGATTATTCAAATTCAATAGATGATTGCGAAAAAAATCTCCTGTCTGGTGATTCCAAACAGGAGATTCTAATTTGTTCTAAAAAATTATTACAATTATTTTACCAGGTATCAATATAAGGAAGAAGCGGTTCCCCTTCCTTACGGCGGGGAGCTGATTTTAAGCCGCGCATGATCCAGTGCCGGGTATCGGCAGGATCGATGACCGAATCAATTTCCAGATAAGATGCCATGTTGGTTGCTTTACCCCGTTCATACATTTTATCAACCAGATAGTTGTAAAGTGCTTCGCGTTCCTGCGGGTCAGTTTTTGCTTCAAGTTCCCGCTTGAATCCGCTCTTGACAGCACCTTCGAGTCCCATGGCGCCGAATTCACCGGTTGGCCATGCTGCAGTAAAGAAAGATTCATGGAAACCACCCCTGGCCATGGCCATCGCTCCCAGACCATACCCCCTGCGCAGGGCGATACTGAAATAAGGCACCGTCAAATGGGAACCAATTACGAACATACGGCATACGTGGCGAACCTGGGCTCTCACTTCAATATCCGGGCCAACCATAAAGCCGGGGGTATCAATTAACGACAAGACCGGAAGATTGTGCACATTGCATATTTGCATTAAACGGGCCGCTTTATCTGCCCCTTCTGCTTCGATGGCACCGCCCATATGGCGGCAATTGTTAGCGATAACGCCAAAGGGATGACCTTCAATACGCAACAGTCCGGTTACCATGCCGGGACCAAACTTGGGGCGAAGTTCCAAAAATGAATCTTTATCTGCCATGGCTTTAATAACTTTGCGGACATCATAAACCCGGCGTCTGTTTTCAGGGATCAGATCACGCAGAACACTTTGGTCGCCTGCCTCCCATTCCGATACACTTCCTTGAAAATAGGAAATATATTTCTTGGCTGCAGCTACCGCTTCAACATCGTCAGCAACTTCGATATCTACTACTCCGTTTTGTGTCTGTACATCAATCGGACCAACTTCCTCCGGTTTAAATGTACCCAGACCGCCGCCTTCGATCATAACCGGGCCACCCATGCCAATATTGGCGTTGCGGGCCGCGATAATGACATCACAGCATCCCAACAAAGCGGCGTTACCGGCAAAACATGGACCTGAAACAACACCTACCATTGGTGCCTTGCCGCTGAATCCCCCAAACATACCAAACGTTGACAGATCCAGACCAGCTATCATTACTCCCTCGGCATCAACATCACCCGGTCTGCCGCCACCGCCTTCTGCGAAAAATATCAGTGGGAGATTTTGTTCATGTGCCAGTTTCAGCATGCGATCCATTTTTTTGTGATTGAAAAAACCCTGCGTACCGGCCAGCACCGTGTAATCATAAGCGATAACCATGCAGCGGGCTTTTTCTTCATCGATGCAGTTGCCATTAACCGTTCCGATGCCTGCGATCATCCCGTCTGCCGGCGTTTTGGCGATAAGCTCTTCTGTTGATCTGCGCTGACGTTGGGCAGCTATCGCCAGCGCACCGTATTCGATAAAACTGCCCTCATCGCAGAGATCCTGTATATTTTCCCGGGCAGTGCGCTGGTTTTTTTGATGGCGTCGCTCAACCGCCTCAGGCCGGTTTTCATCCAGTAAAAACGAGTTTCGTTTGATCAAATCAGCCATTTCCGAACGAATTTTAGCTGAAGAGTTATCTCCCTCATTCTGGATGTTTTTTGGGGTATCCATGATTAAAACCTCCTGTTGTCTTGAATATTGTATTAATTTAATAATAAAACCAAAGACAATATTCGTTATTTATTTTTAGCTTCTTCCTCGTCCCTCAGAATGCGGCGTAAAAGCTTAACGCCCTGTTTGGGCAGTTCTTCTCTGAATTCAACATATACAGGCACCTTGTGGGATGACATGCTGTCTTTGGCCCAACTGATAATCTCCTCACCGGTGATTTTACCTTTGTAATCAGGTTTAGGAACGATGAAGGTTTTGATTACCTCGCCCTTTTTGGCATCGGGGATCGGAATAACGGCATTTTCCAACACAGCGGGATGCTGGTTGATTAAAGCTTCAACCTCTTCAGGGAATACGGAGAAGCCGGAAACTTTGATCATTTCCTTTCTTCTTCCCA
>CAZRMB010000142.1:0-3556 GCA_964600925.1 uncultured Syntrophomonas sp. | reverse complement strand
GGCAACTACAAAAGATGTAGTCATATTTAATTTCAAGCTACTTAAGTCATACTTGCCTGCATCTGGATGTGCCATGACAGCTAAATTCATCGGAACCGCACTGTACCATTCAGTTACTTTGTATTTGTCAATGGCTTGCAGGACACTCAGAGGATCAAATTGGGTCAGCAGTACGTTGGTTGCTCCGCGCAATACTGGTCCGACCAGGAACAACATACCTGCGATGTTGAAATACGGCATGGTGGTTAAAACCCGGCTGTCTACATCGATGCCCATTATATCACAGGCAGCGGAGGGTTTGAACAGATGGGCATAATGACTTAGCATGGCACCCTTGGGAAGTCCGGTGGTGCCACCAGTGTATTCGAACAAGGCGATATCATTGTCCATATCTATCTCAACCTGAGGCGGAGTCTTGCTGAATTTTGCCATGATCTTCAGGAAATCCATGGTTCCCTCAATTTTTTGTTTGGGGATCTGCATATAATCCACCAGCGGTAAAGTAGGTTCAGCAGGTAGGTAATCGTGGAAGTTGGTGGTAACCACCTGTAACAGAGAAGGCATATTAGGCAGTGCCTTGGCCACAATAGGCATGAATAAATCAACCGTTACCAAACATTTCATGCCGGCATCATTCACTTCGTAGGTGAGCTCCATTTCTTTGAAAAGAGGGGAGCATGGACATACGATCCCGCCTATTTTTTGAATGCCGAAATGGGCAATGATGTATTGAGGGCTGTTGCCAAGGAACAATCCTACCCGGTCACCTTTTACCAGACCCAGGTCCAGCAGGTAGTTGGCAAATTGATCTGATGCTTCATCCAATTCCTTGTAGGAAATTTCTCTTCCGTAATTTATTATGGCCGGTTTTTCGGGAGTGCGTTTAGCATTTATCCTGAGATATTCAAAGATAGGTATTTTTCCTTCGGTTAATACAACTTCTTTTGCCATATCCGGGGGCCAATGTTTCATCCAGATTTTCTCCATAAACATTTCACTCCTCATTTTCTATAAATTTAATTCGTTCAGCCGCAGGAATTGTTATGTCACCTTCTTTCCTATTTATATTCCTTGCCGGAGGTCGGTACAAAGCTGTTTACTTGAAAACTCTACCAACTTCAAGCATTTGGATCCCTTTAAAAAATTATAATCGCTGCATTATTAATACTTGTTTATGAATATGATTTCCCTATTTAATTGATACTTGACAACGAAAAAAAATTTACTTACTGTTAAGTAAGTAAAAGCTATACTTACTTAACAGTAAGTATAGCAATTTAATAAAGTGTATACAAGGAAAGGAATTTTTTATCTATAAAATTTCCGGAAGGGGGCCGATAGTTATCGATCGAAGAACCGAGATTCTAGCAGTGGCAGCAAGGTTATTCAGAGAAAAAGGTTATATATCAGCCAGCCTCGATGATATAACCGATCAGATCGGGATCAGCAAGCCGGCAGTCTATTATTATTTTGAGGCCAAGGAAGATATCCTGTTTGAAATCTGTATGACCCATATCAATCGCTTGCAAAATCAAGCCAAAGCAATCGCAGCATCTGATCTTGCTCTTACAGAGAAAATTGCCAGAATGTTGTCCAATCACATGTTACAGTTTCACCTGCAAAGGGATAGCGCAGAAACGTATTTGCGCGAAGCGGCCCATCTTTCTTTAGAAAGACGCAAGTTTGCCAGTGATACACTTAAATTATATGAGTCTTTTCTTCGTGAACATGTAGATCAGGCGATAAATCAGGGCATTTTTCGCCCGGTGGACAGCAAGCTGGTCTTAAGAGGGATCGGAGGCATGCTGAACTGGCTGGGTAATTGGTACACACCGGATGGAAATTGTGATATTGAATACATCATTACAACCCATATTGATTTTATCATGCACGGTTTAATGGCTGATCCCGATAAAGATGCCGGCAGGTTTGCTTACAAAATAGAGAAGGGAAATTGTCCGGAACAATAACGTTATATTAAAAGGGACCTTTATTCAAATAACAATGAGGGAGGGGGAAATTCATGTCATTGCCGTTATATACCTTCGTAGCTGGGATTTCAGGCGTGTTTATCGGTATGATCCTGCTGCAGATATTTGTCACGCTTAGTTCTAAATTAGCAATTTATATTGACAGTAAAGCCGAAGCCAAAGAAAAATAACAACGAAGGGGTAACGAATATGGAAGCATTGCTAAATATGTGGTCCAGCATGGCATTTGACAACCTCTATTGGGGCAATTTTGTTATGTGGGGGATTGCGTTTTTATTTATCTATCTGGCTGTAAAGAAAGATTTTGAACCACTGTTGTTATTACCCATAGCTTTTGGAATCCTGCTGGTGAATCTTCCCTCAGATATAATGACAGAGGGACAAGGTTTGCTGTGGCGATTTTATCATTACGGTGAAGAATGGGCGGTAATTCCACCACTGATCTTTCTAGGAATTGGAGCCATGACCGATTTCGGCCCAGTTATTGCCAACCCTAAAACATTACTGCTTGGAGCTGGAGCCCAGGGTGGAGTATATGTTACCTTCTTCGGGGCGCTGGCAGCCGGCTTTACGATCTATGAAGCAGCAACGATTGGAATAATTGGTGGTGCTGACGGACCCACGACTATCTTTTTGGCGGCCAAGCTGGCTCCCCACATGATGGGTGTTTGTGCGGTGGCGGCATATTCCTACATGGCGTTGGTACCGATCATCCAGCCTCCGATAATTAAACTGTTAACCACCGAAAAGGAACGTAAGATCCGCATGAAATCCATGCGTAAAGTATCCAAACTGGAAAAAATATTCTTTCCCATAGTCACCTGTATCATTATTTGTCTGCTGGTTCCTGATGCAGCGGCTTTAATAGGTATGTTTTGTTTTGGCAATCTGCTCAGAGAATCGGGAGTCGTCGACAGACTAAGTAATACTGCTCAAAATGAACTCATGAACATAGTGGTTATTTTCCTGGGTATTTCAGTTGGAGCCACCATGCCGGCAGAAGTGTTTCTTAGTCCAAAGGTTCTGTATGTATTTGGATTGGGTATTATTGCATTTTCCGCTGCGACGGCTACGGGAGTATTATTGGCTAAGTTTATGAATTTGTTCCTCAAGGAAAAAATTAATCCTATCATCGGTGCCGCAGGTGTTTCAGCAGTTCCTATGGCCGCCCGCGTGGCGCATAAGGTTGGACAGGAAGCCGACAAGAAAAACTATCTGCTCATGCATGCCATGGGACCCAATGTAGCCGGAGTAATAGGAACGGCGATTGCGGCAGGTATGTTTATTAGTGTTTTGAACTAAATTGGTTTATGTTACAAATGATATTTTGCGGGAAACCTAGGATAGGGTAAAATCAAGGTTAATGAAATAATTATTTAGGAGGAGTTCGAAATGGCATCAATTGAAAGCCCCATGGCGGGTAAAGTTCTCGAAATTTTAGTTGAAGTCGGACAGAGCATTGTCGAAGATGATGAAGTAATTATCCTGGAAGCGATGAAACTGGAAAATCCGATCTATGCACCGGAAGATGGAGTTGTAAAAGAAATTAAAGTAAAAGTAGGTCA
>CAZRMB010000141.1:0-6318 GCA_964600925.1 uncultured Syntrophomonas sp. | reverse complement strand
ATCTCACTCATGGTGGCATTATGGTAGCCTCGGGTGGAAAACACCTCTACCGCTGCTTTAAAAATCAGCTCTCTTTTAACTTCTTTGGGATCCTTTTCCTTCATTCTGCCCCTCCATAGTCAATAACGTAACCATAAAAGGGTATTTCCGTCGGGCATGGCATGTCGGCCGGAAATACCCCCATTATACTATTGGTTCTGATAGATATTATATTTCAAAGACGATTTGAGTGTATTGTAATTATAAATGCATTCGGACAAAGAAGCCTCTGCCTTCTGTAAATTATCAGAAGCCTTCTGTACATCCTCAAAGGTAGTCATGCCCACTTCATAACTGAGTTGCTGGAGACGGTAAGCTTCCTTGCTGAGTTCAACTGATTTCTGTAAATACTGGTATTGTTCTTCCAGTGATTTGTAGTTGGAGTATGTCTGGTTAACAGTAGATACAATATTATTCTTGGTCTGATCTAGTACAACCATCGCTGAGTTAGCATCATCCTTGGCCAATTGGGCATTCTGGTTGTTGGAACCATAATAGTCCAAATAGGCTTCATAGTTCCATTGGGCAATATCCGCATTATTTTGGGCAGTAATAATGGACATGGTTTCCTGACCAGCTTTATCCAGCAATGATTGTAAATCGAAACTTTCAGCCTTGAATTCGAAAACACCGGATGTATTTATAGTCGTATTCATATCCAAACCGAGTACCTTGTTTAACTCCAGCATCTTCTGCCGGCTGTTGGTCTGCGCTGACGTCAAGGCAGCCTGTGCCCCAGACTGTGCGGCTTCATTCTGGATAACTTCTATTTTGGCAACCGCACCCACGGCAAATTTGCTGTTAGCGATTTGTAACTGCTCATCGGCTCTTTGTAGGGCATTGGCAGCTATTTGTTCATTTTCCCGGGCTTTGATGAGTTCATAAAAAGCACTCTCCGTTTGGATCTTTACTCCATTTATGGTTATCTCATAGACCTGCTCAGCCTGTTGTTTCTGCCGTTCGGCAATCTTGGGAGCCAAGTCAATAGCCTTTTTTCCATCAAAATATGCATCCATATAACTGTCTTCCAAATTACGACTGGTTCTGGCAGCATAGGCAGAAGACTTGGACTTTTTATCCCGGTCGATCTCAGCCAATTTCACATTCGGATTATTCTTTACTGCCAGATCTACTGCTTGCTGCAGAGTCAAGGTCATTTCTGTCGGGGCAGCAGGTTCAATTTCAGTGGAAGTTTGAGTGGGAGTTTCAGTGGTCGTTTTACCTGTCGTATCTACTGTAGCCATATATTTATCAGCATCCCATGAAACAGTCCCGCCAAAAGCTTCACAGACAAAACGTAACGGAGCCAGGATCCTGCCGCCTTCTACAAGTTTGGCTGGCACATCAATGGTTTTAACAACTCCGTTGATGGTTGGTGATGTGGACCCAAGTTTTACCACCACGGTGACACTGCCTTTGATGGCCGTGGCCGTCTTGTCTGCGTCATTCCAATCAACTTTGGCCCCCATTTGTTCAAAAATGGCCCGTAACGGCACCAAAACCCGTCCATTGTCAATCACAGGTGCCACATCAAAAGATACCGTCTGCCCGTCGATAATTACACCAGGCACAGGTGCTGCGGCTGAAACCGGAAAAGCCAACATAGTCATCAACAGCGTCATACACATCATAATCGCCAGTTTCTTTTTCACTTTCAATCCCTCCATTAACTTCAAACTCAACTCGTATACTATTTCAGGTCCGTAACGTTCGATATTAAGCCGGTAACTGCACATCAGCAGTATCTGTTTTAGTAAATTTCTTTTTTATCTTTTTGCCCCAGTCGTCAAAAAGGCTGTAGACAACTGGTATCAGTAAAAGAGTAATAAATGTCGAGGCAAACAGCCCGCCGATAACCACCGTCGCCATAGGTGCTTGAGTCTCGGCACCTTCACCCAGCCCGGTAGCCATAGGCAACATGGCCAGAATGGTAGCCAGCGCAGTCATGAGAATCGGCCTGAGCCTGACCCGTCCAGCTTCGATAATCGCCTGATTTCTATCGATACCTCGATCAATCAGCCGTTTGATATAATCGACCAACACGATGGCGTTGGCTACCGCTATTCCGACCAGCATGATAAGCCCAATAAAAGCCGGCACATTGAAGGTCCTGCCGGTAATAAGCAAGCCGCCAACTACACCAATCAGGGTCGTGGGTACGGAAAACATAATGATAAACGGTGTAAAGAAAGATTCGTATTGTATCGCCATAACTGCATATACCAAAATGATCGCGATCAGTAAAGCCAGAGCAAGGCTTGTAAAACTATCGATCATATCCTTGTTGGTCCCGCCGTACTCGATGGTATATCCGTCCGGGAGATTGATTTTATTTACCTGAGCTTTAATATCATTCGTTACTGATTTCAGATCGCGATTGAGCAGTGAAGCAGTTATCTCAGCCTGTCGTACCTGATCAACCCGAGTAATGGAAGTCGGTCCCTCGGCTAATTCAAAATCAGCGATCTGCGCCAAAGCTATCTGAGCCCCGGTGGCAGTGGGTATGGTTAAATTCATCAGATATGAATAATCTTCATGACCCTGTTTGGTATAGCGAACTCTAACGTCCACATCGTCTCCACCGACTTTGTAGGTCGTGGCAACTGAACCAGCCATGGCATTTCTGATCGCTGAGGACACCTGAGCCGGAGTCAAGCCATAGGTTGCCGCCCGCTGCCGGTCAACTTTTATCTGTATTTCCGGGGTTCCGTCGGCAAGTGATGAAGCAACTTCACGGGTACCCGGAACTTTTCTGACTATATCACTGACCTGACTGGAAATGTCCCTTAAAACATCCAGATCATCGCCTTTCACCTGTATAGCAATGTCTGATGTTGAGGTTCCCATACTGAAAGTACTGGCGACACTGGCCTTTATTTTGGCTCCCGGTATGCTCGCCATCTTCTGCCTTATCTCATCGGTCACTTCATTAACGCTTTTATCACGGTCATCCTTGGGCACCAGTTTTACCGTGATGGCAGCCTTGTCACTCTGTACGCTGGAATTCATGGCCATGTTCCCGGAGCTGCCGATACTGGTGAAAATTGTGGTAACTTCCGGGATATCTGCCAGGATCTTTTCCATCTTGTCTATAACTGCAGTTGTGTTCTCAATGGTTGTGCCTCTGTCCATTTCCAGGGTTATGGATATTTCCCCGGAATCCATCGACGACATAAATTCAGCTCCCACCAGAGGAATGCCGGCACAAGAAAGCAGCATCAGCGCTGTAACACTGATAATGACCTTTTTGCGGTTGCTTAAAGACCAGGCAACCATCTTTTTATAGCGTTCTCCCAGACTGTCCAGCCAGGTTCCAAATCCTTCGGTGATACGATAGATTCTTCCTCCCTCGGTCTTTTTGACCATGGAGCTATCGGTCAACAGACGCGATGACATGAGCGGTACGACCGTCAATGCTACCAGCAAAGAGCAGGCAACTGCGAAGCCTACGGTCAGCGCCAATGGTTTGAATATAACCGAAGCGATCCCTTCGGTAAAAATAATCGGCAGAAATACCGCAATCATCGTAAAAGTAGAGGCCATAACTGCCGTACCCACTTCCGATGCCCCGGTTATAGCTGCATCCATAGGCGCAAGCCCCAGCGTTCGGTGTCGGTAGATATTTTCAAAAACAACTATGGAGTCGTCTATCATTCGTCCCAAGCCCAGAGCCAGACCGCCCATGGTAATAAGGTTCAGGGTACTGCCATTGAAATACAGCAGGATAAAAGTAGCTACTATGGACAAGGGAATAGCTGTAAAAACGATCAGGGTACTGCGCATGTTACGCAGGAAGAGGAATAGAATGATGAGCGCCATCAATGCGCCTTCCACAATCATCTTCTTGGTATTGTCTATTGATTTCTTGATATATTCGGATTGGTCGATGGTGTATTTTACATTCAGATCAATGCCCAGTTCTTTCTGAATTGCAGCAATCTCATTTTTAACTGCATCACAAGCCGCTACGGTATTGGCATCACTTTGTTTCATACAGTGAATACCAATCGCTTCTCCCTGGTCCACGCGGGTGATCTGGCGGTCATCAACAAAACCGTCGGTTACCGCAGCCACATCTCCGATGTAAATGGTACCGCTGCCGGAGCCGGTGATCGCTACCTGTTTGATATCATCGATCGATTCAAACTGCTGCAGGGAACGTACATAATACTTGCGTTGTCCATCAGCTACTGTTCCGCTGGACATATTGAAGTTTTCCGCCTGTAAAACTGCATTGATTTGACTGAGTGATATGCCGTAATTCTGCAGCTTTACCGGATCGACCTCCACCTTGATTTCCCTCTCCATGCCTCCGGTCACATATACGGATGCCACCTCAGGCAAGCGTGACAGACGAGGCTCGATAACATCATCGGCCAGGGTCTGAAGCTGGGCCAGAGACATATTCTTACCGGTTATACCCATTGAGACGACCGGCATACTGTTAATGTCCATTTTGAAAACCATTGGTTTTTCAACATCAGAAGGCAGATAGCCTTCAACTACACTTAATTTATCCCGAATGTCCGCCATGGCCGCATCCATGTTGGTTCCCCAGTTATATTGCAGAACAACAATGGAAGAACCGGATTGCGAGATAGACTCAATGGTCTTAATGTTGCTGACACCGGCCAGGGAGTTTTCCAGAGTTTTACTTACCTGTTCCACTTCTTCAGGGCCTGCACCGGTATAGGTTGTCATTACTACCGCTACAGGTAACTTCATGTCCGGCAGCAGGTTCAGTCCCATCTTGGAAAGCGTAAAAATGCCCAGCAAGATCACCACTGAAACCAGTATGGATATGGTTACCGGCCTTTTTACGGCCACATTTACTATTTTCATTATTTCCCACCCCCGGCAATAACCCGCACCAAACTGCCGTCATTGACCAAGGTATTGCCTTTGATAATCACCTTTTGTCCGTCTTTTAATCCCTTGGTTATCTCAACATAACGATCATTTTTAATACCTGTTTGTACATCTATCGGCCGGGCTTTATTATTTTTGTCGATGGTGTAAACGACCGAACTTCCGTTTTGGGGAATAACCGCATTGACCGGCAAACAAAGTATATTTTTTTTACTGATCGTGTCAATGGACAACTCGGCAAACATACCGGAACGAATCTTGTCGTCCTGATTGGGCAAGGCAACGATTACCGAAAAATTTCTTTTGGTCGGGTCAGCAACCGTGGATATGCTTTCCACCTTGCCTTTAATTTTGTCCAGCCCGGCAGCCTTGACTACAACATCAACCTCACTGCCTTCCTTGATGTAACTAATATCATTTTCATTGACCATGACTTCAACTTCCAGGTCCGCATTGTCAGTTACGATGGCAGCCGGCGATGCAGGACTGGCTGTTTCTCCCAACTGCAGATTAACGCTGCCCAATACGCCGTTAATAGGAGAAGTAATGGTACATTTATCAAGCGCATCCTGGGCGGTAGCCAGAGCAGCCCGTGCAGATGCGGCAGCTGCCTCGGCGGTGCCTGAATTCAAAGCATCATAAGCAGCTTTGGCACTATCCAAATTGGCTTGGGAAAGAGCCCCTGATGCAAAGAGCTTTTGCGATCTTTCATAATTTGTCCGGGCGGAATCAAGCTGTACCGCATTGGTCCTTACAGCAGCATCCGCCTGTAACACGCCTGCCTGTGCCTGTCGTATGGCAGCAGTCAAATCACTGCTATCCAGCGTCAGGATAGTCTGTCCGGCATTGACCGGATCACCGGGTTTCAAATAAATAGCCGTCACCCGGGCTGAAACTTTAGGCATAATGGTTACTTCATTATGCCCGCGGATAATACCTGGATAGCTGACATTTTGAACCAGATCCATTTTCTGCACTTCAGTTACAGATACCGCCTGTGCAGACTCCTTCACCTTTTCATTGTCCTTCCCGCATCCACTCACAAACAACATCATTACCAAAAGCAAACTAAAAACAATTAAGATCGATCTACTGCTTCTATTCACCAATAGTGCCCTCCCCAATACATTTACAGTATTATGTATTCGCCGACCGACCGGTTGGTCGGTCGGCAGCTATTTGCATTATAGCGTTAAGATTAACTACCCTGCAATAGCTTTTATGAAATATTTGTATAAAAAATAAGTCAGGGAACGTTTGATTCCCTGACTTAAATATAAATCTGCTTTTTAAATACCGGTATCTATATTTATGGTGCGGGTTGCGCCAGTCCAGTTGACGCTGCCACCCAGCGCTTCTGACACAAAACGCAAGGGAACCATGGTCCGGCCAGTGGAAGCCATGATCTCA
>CAZRMB010000140.1:3269-6347 GCA_964600925.1 uncultured Syntrophomonas sp. | reverse complement strand
TGAGTGATCTGATCTTCCGGACGGAAAGTTCCAGCCGGGTCGCCTTTTACATATCCCTGTGCAGCGGCTACATTGATCCAGCCGTTGGCCCAGTGGTCAGTGGCAACATCGCTAAAGGGGGAAGCGGTTCCGCCCATGCCGGAAGCTACTGATTTCAGTCCGGCAGTTACGCAGGCAATTTTCGCAAATTCTGCGCGGGTGATGGTCTTTTCAGGTCCGAATGTGCCATCCGGATATCCATCCAGGACTCCCAGTCCATTGAGCTTGTAAATAGCAGCGGCTTCAACGGATGTTCCTGAAACATCACTGAATGTTGCTGCGCCTGCGCTGCCAACCATGGTGAACATAAATGTTACCAGTACCAGCAGCATGATAAGTTTGTTATGTTTTTTCAACATATATTGCTGTCTCCTTTACAAATTTAGTTTCAGGTGATCACGTTGATCTATTCAACGTATCTGATCAGCGGCCTGCAGTTTCTCAGAATAATCTGATCAGCCTATCCGCTATCAGGTGTTCAAAGCTAATGTGTCTATCTCCCCCTTTCATTGATATGACTGAATTTTTTGTTAAACTTACATAATCTCAGACGACATTTTGTCGAATTATGTTCCAAAACAATCAATAATAATTTGATTTTTTATACAGCAAAATTTGTTGCTAATTAAGTTGCCAGCCCTTATTTTAAGGTACTTGTGTATTTTTCTTCCTCAGATTGCTTGAATCTCTTAATACAATTCAGTTCATATAATATGGTTATATTTGGTATTATTTAATTAAATTTTTACCTATTTATTTCCTTATTTGTTTTAATTGTTACAAAAATAGAGAGGCTCACGCCTCTCTATAATTTTTCCTGCAATATATGTAATTCTATTTTAGGTTACATTGCTATAACATCAGTTTCACATACTTTTGGATTCCTTCAGCGATGGCCTGGGCAGCCTTGATTTGAAAATCTGGTGAAGCCAACAGCTGTGCTTCCTCGGCATTGCTGATGAAAGCGGTTTCAACCAAAGCGGAAGGCATATTGCTCTCTCTCAGCACGGCATAGTTAGCCTGTCTGATACTGCGATCGGTGCGGCCGCATTTTTCCAGCATGGCCTTCTGGAGCATGTCAGCCAGCAGGGAGCGCTGATATTCCTGGGCATAAAGGGCCGGGGTGGTCTCTGGAGCATAGTAAAAAGTGCCGGTGCCATGTGGATCGGTGCTTTCCACCGAATCACAGTGAATCGAAACAAAAAGGTCGGCTCCGGCTCGATTGGCCATAGCGGGTCTTTCGCTTAAATCAATAAATGTATCATCATCTCTGGTCATGATGACCTTGTAGCCAGCCTTCTCTAAAATATCACGTGTTTTCAAACCTATACTTAAAACTACATCTTTTTCGTTGAGGGTACGTGATTTGTTTACCGCACCGGTGTCCCTGCCGCCATGCCCGGGATCCAGAACAATGGTAACTGCATTGGACGAATCATCTGATTCTGTGGGTTCTTCCTCAATTACTTCCTTATTCTTATTAACAAGAATAATACTGATCTTTAAGCCATTAACACTGCGGTTGACCTGGTAAGTTTCCAGGTTGCTGTTGGTACTGACGTTGACCTGCAATGACGTCTCGCCATTTTTGGTAATGCTAACTCGTCCGGCCAGGCCACTGAAAAAATAGCTGTCCTCCACAAATCCCTGTCCGGTTTTGCTTAAGTTTAATGTAATTTTGCCATCGCTGTAACTGTCCTTGTATTCCATGGCGGAAGTTGCCCGGAGAACGATGATCTGATTGCCGTTTTTAAGAGTTAGATCCTCAACTAAAGTCAGCTGGGAGGTAACGGTAAAGACTTGTTTGCAGTTGTCTGCTTCTGAGGTATTGATGTATTGATAAGCCAGCGGCATTTCAATGGTTACCCAGGTGTTTTCATCCAATGTCTGGGCTGAAATCGTCACTTTGGCGTTTTTACCGGTTCCGATGTAAAAATAGGCTTCATCACGGGTTGATTTCAACACGGCATTTTCAAATTTATAGGTTATCTTTTTGCCATCGCTGCTTTTCGTGATTTGGGGGTCTGATGCTTCCCCGGTTTTCATGACCAGGCGGTAACCATCGCTAGCCAGCCGGGTCGAAATGGTGAAAAATCCTTTAGCAACAGCGGCGTTTTCATCTCCATGCCGGTTAATGTCATTGTCGTTGATGACTTCCGGATTTTCCGTATCGCTTCCCTGCGACGTGTCCGACGGTTCTGAACTGTTATTGGTATTGTCTACAGCAATGGCCTCTGTCAGAGGCTCTACGACCCAGGAAGCGACCCAGACATTTCTGCCGCTGCGGCTGATCTGATACCAGTTGTTTTTCTCCGCCAGCACATTCATTTTTTCGCCGGCCTGGGCCACATCAATAATGGTGGCATCAGTTGACGGTGATTCCCGTAGATTGACCGATCCGCCCGTAACCAAAACCGCTGGCGGTACTTTAGCGGGAGCAGAGGTTATATTGATTACTCTGGTCTGTTCATTCCATTCCACAGTGCCGCCAAAGGCCTCTCCTACAAAGCGCAGCGGAGCCAGGGTACGGTCATTGACGATCTTGGCCGGTACATCCAATTGCCATACCTCGCCGTTGACAGTCGGACTGGTGGACCCGATCGCCAGAACCACCGTTGTTTCGCCTCGCCGGGCAGTAACGGTACGGGTATTATCGTCCCATTCAACACTGGCTCCCATGGTTTCAAAAATGGCTCGCAAAGGCACCAAGGTGCGGCCGCTTTCAATGCGCGGCTCAACTTCAAACTGCAACCGGGTACCGTTTAAAATCACACTGGGATTTGTACTGTCGGTAGTTGCCGGAGTGGTTACCGTAGCTGGCTGCACGGTCGTAACCAGTTGTGTCTCCGCCACCGCTCCATTCATTTGCGTCACCAGCCATCCAGCCACAAAGGCAGTGTTGCCATCGGGCAGCTGTATCTGATACCAACCGTTTTGCTCGCCCAATACTGTAAAAATAACCTGGTCGCTCAGACTGGCAACAATATCATAAGTCGTTCCCGGTCCGCTGCGAGCATTGACAGGACCGTTTTTGATCTG
>CAZRMB010000140.1:1499-3169 GCA_964600925.1 uncultured Syntrophomonas sp. | reverse complement strand
TTATATGTATAATGAAATGAAGGCTGGTTACGTTGAAACATTTATTGCACCTCACTGCGTATTTTATTAAACTTTCGACTTGTTAACAGATCAATCCTGCCTTTTCCATCAGGAAAACAAAGGAAATTGTCGTTATATGTATATACCCGCCCGCATGGGGTTTTCTTTCAGTATCTGCGACAATTTTATTTTTCTGCCACTAAACAAAAAGGGAATCCACGCTAATTGCCGCTGGACTCCCCCATTTATCAATCGCATCAACCGATCACACCTTGTTTTTAACACCGTGGCCTGCACTGGGCAGCCGGCTGCGTTCCCAGTTGAGCTCTTCGATCTTTTGCTCTGACTCACTGTTGCTGTCCTGATCTTCCACATTGCTTTCATCACTCGGGCTGTAATTTGATGGGGAATCGGAAACGACCGCTACGGTTTGTCCGGACAGCATTTTCTCCAGCAGTCCATCAGTCTTGTCCTGATCAGCAATCCAATAGCTCTGGACCAGATTTCCGTAAGCGTCCCGCTTGTCCAAAAAGTAACCCGGCAGCGTCTGGGCTATGATGGAACTGCTGTCAAAACCAGGCGCCCAGCTGGCCATTTTCAACATATCTGCCGTATGGAGATTGGTATCGATATTTTCTTTGACTACTTTGACCAGCGCCGGCAGTTTAACAATATTTTTTGCGTGGAGCATCTCATTTCCCAAAGCTTTCAGGAAAATTTGCTGATGCTTGGTACGGTCAATATCTCCGAGCGCATAATCACGAAAACGGACAAAGGCCAAGGCCTGACTGCCGTCCAAATGTTGCTGCCCGGCCTTCAGGTCAATATCTTCGGTTGGCTTGTACATGCGTTGGTCTACATTAATGTCGACTCCGCCGATGGTATCGATGATTTTTTGGAATCCCTCAAAATTCATCTCCACATAATAATCGATATTCTCACCCACAAGTTCTTCCACTTTCTCGACCACCAGGTCCGGTCCGCCCACAGCGTTGGCGCTGTTGATCTTGTCGCTTGTACTGCCCTCAATATCAATACGGGTATCACGGGGTATGGAGACCAAAGCGACCTTGTTCAGCTCTGGATCGATCGAGGCCAGAATAATCGTATCGCTGCGGGTTTGTTTTTCCCCTGGGCGGGCATCTATACCCAGCAGCAGAATGTTGGTTCTTTCGCCATCCTTTATGGTCGCTTCCTCTTCGCTTTCATTCTTGTCCCCTGCCAGCAGCAGGTTATGGATCGAGGCACCAAACCCAAAAGAAATCATAAAAACCAGGCTGAATACCAGTATTATTTTAAAAAATGCTTTTATCTTCATCATCGTTAATAACCTCATACTTTCCAACTGGTCAGGACTGGATCTCACTGCTCTGAGGGTTACTGTGCAACGGCACTTTGGCCTTACCGGTCAGCATTCCAATGCGGTTTGCTCCAATCACCATGAGCAGTAACAGGAATGCGAGCACCACGGTCGCTTTGGGATTGTTGAACCAGTTTAAAACAATAGCGGTCAAGGCAAAAAAGCCGCTAATCGCATAGATGATCAAAACCGTCGTCTGATGAGAGTAACCCATTTTCAGCAAGCGATGGTGCAAATGATCCTTATCCGGCATAAATATCGGCGTTTTTTTATAGATACGCCGGAAAATCGCGAAAAACGTATCAAATAT
>CAZRMB010000140.1:0-1399 GCA_964600925.1 uncultured Syntrophomonas sp. | reverse complement strand
ATTCCGACGATAAAAATAATGGCTGCTCCAATAACTATACCCACATACGGTCCGGAAACTTTCACTCCCAACAGCACACACAACATAAAAGCCAAAAAAATAGCCAGGCCTCCCATGCGGGGCATGGCAGTCTGATGTACTTTGCGCTTATCGGGCTGATCTATAGCACCCAACCGGTAAGCCAAACGGATCACCAGCGGAGCAGAAAAATAAGCAATTACAAAAGCCGACACCAATATCAATGCCGACATAAAAAAAGACATTTAAGTACAATCCTCCCCTCAGTTTTTCTAGGCTAATTCTAACACCGCTCTCCAAGCTTGTCTATATACCAAGATTTAGTGAATTCGGATATAAAATAAAGGAAGTTTCCTTCTCATTGTAGAAAAAAACCACAAGTTCACTATAATAATAACGTATACTATCATTTAGTAATAATAAATCCCGCAGATAGGAGACCCGTATGAAAATCGCCCTGTCAGGATATTACGGTTTTGACAATGCCGGAGATGAAGCATTGCTCCTGGCGATCAGCTCCTCCATAAAAATTCTGGTTCCGGATTGTGAATTTGTGGTTTTTTCCGGAAACCCGGCCAAGACCATGCAATTACACAAAATCAGAGCCGTCTATAATATGAATCCCTGGTCAGTTGCCAGGGAACTGCTGACCTGTGATCTGCTCATCAGCGGAGGCGGCAGCATATTTCAGGATGTTACCAGTTCCCGTTCTCTTCTATATTATATCAGCGTTGTATCGCTGGCTCGTATGCTTGGCAAACCAGTGGTTTTTTATGCCCAGGGAGTAGGCCCGGTCCGGCGGCCTTTCAATCGTTGGCTGCTGGGACGGGTAGCCAACCGTGTAAATCTTATAACGCTGCGTGACCAAGCTTCACGTGAATTCATGCTCAAGCTGGGAGTCAGGAAACCTCCCTTGCAGGTCACAGCTGACCCTGTTTTTGCCTTGCAAACAAAAGACAATAATATAGAAGAAATCCTACAGCGCTTTCCTTTTTTGGCAGCCGGCAAAGCAAAGCGTCTGGGTGTTTCCGTCCGACCCTGGCCGGCGCTGCAAGGTTATCAGCAGAATTTGGCAGCCGTCCTGGATCATTTTAAACGGGCCGGGTTTGAAATCATTTTTGTCCCCATGGATTATCATGTGGATATAAATGAATCCAAACTGGTCAGATCATTTATGCAGGAAGAGTCCTATCTGATCAAAGATGAGCTTACGACTGCCCAACATCTGGCGCTCATTTCCCAGCTCGATCTGATGGTGGGAATGCGCTTGCATGCTTTGATATTTGCCGCCAGTTGTGGGGTTGCTTTTTCCGGTATTTCCTATGATCCCAAGATCGATGCTTTTTTGGATCTTTTCGGCAAACAGCCCCTGGCCAAATCG
>CAZRMB010000139.1:0-6404 GCA_964600925.1 uncultured Syntrophomonas sp. | reverse complement strand
GCAGTACATTTCGTACTGATTCGGTTTGTTTAGTACGATTATATTACCATCCGCGACGGCTGTCAAATATCATAAAAGCTCGTCAAGCATTTATTAAGCCCTGATGATCCTGATAACCTTTCGTGATCATTCAATTTTCTTCTTGTATTTATATTGCCAAATTTTTGATACAATGGACTAAGAATTTTGTTAAGCAAGTTTTCTGAATGGAGATTACTTTGACATGGATCAAAAATCATCCAGATCCAGATTGATAGAGAAAATATCAACCTTTATCGTTGATAAACGGCTGCTGGTTTTTCTGGTATTTATTTCGGCGATAATCTTTTGTATCTTTTCAATTCCTAAAACTTCGCTCAACAGTGACATTATCAGTTATCTGCCGGAAGACTCGGAAACGCTGCTGGGTTTTCGCCTGATGGATAAAGAGTTTACTACCTATGGTTCGGCCAGAATAATGATATCCAATATCAGCTATATACAGGCTGAAGATATCTGTGAAGAAATAAGCGGGATCGAAGGAGTTTCTTCTGTTGATTTTGATAACAGCGATCAGCATTACAAGTCGGCATCAGCTTTATTCGATGTTACCTTTGACGGTAAAGCAACCGATCAGATAAGCCTTACGGCCTTGTCCGGGATAAAAAGCCTGCTTTCCGGATATGATGTGTACATTTCAAGCACTGTAGGTTCAAGCTACTCGGAGGGCCTGAAAAAGGAAATGGCCTTTATTCTTGTGCTTTCTCTCATTTTGATTCTGGGAGTTTTATTGTTTACTTCCACGACATATATGGAAATTCCGGTTCTGCTTATCGTATTTGCGGTGGCGGCAATTTTGAATATGGGTACCAATTATCTCTTTGGCACCATATCTTTTATTACCAGCAATATCGCTATAGTGCTTCAGCTGGCGCTTGCGTTTGATTATGCGGTCAATCTGTGCCACCGTTATACGGAGGAAAGGAAGGTAAAAGAAGCAAGGGAAGCGGCCATTGCTGCGCTCAGCAAGGGGGCTATTGAAATCAGCTCCAGCAGTCTTACGGCAATAGTCAGTCTGGTTGCGCTGACGCTTATGCAGTTCCGGCTTGGTTATGACATGGGGCTCGTTATGATAAAAGCGATCTTGTGCAGTCTTGTAAGTGTATTGTTTTTAATGCCGGGCCTGCTGGTGCTTTTTCACAAAGGAATCGACAAGACCCGGCACCGCAATTTTGTCCCGCCGATATATTTTATCGGGAGGATGGCTAATAAAACCAAATATATAGTACCTCCGGCGTTTGTTCTTATCCTGGTTTTATCATTTTTTTTAAGCCGGCAATGTGATTTTGCTTTCGGCACCAAAGATATACCGACAGTAAAACAAAACCCGACCCAGATCGCTGAAAAGAAAATAAATGAAACATTTAAACAGGTCAATGTGTTGGCGGTGGTAGTTCCGGCCGGCGATTACGATAAGGAAGAGGCGCTGCTGAAGGAACTGAGCGAACTTGAGCATGTGGAATCGGTGACCGGACTGGGAAATGTCAGGGTAAAAGATTATCTGCTGACAGAAAAGATGACCCCCAGGATGTTTGCCGAACTTACAGACCTTGATATCGATATGGCCAAGCTTTTATATGTGGCTTATGACCTTCAGAACAAGCAATACGGGTATTTGATAAACGACTTCAACGAGCGCGGCGTACCGCTGTATGAAATGTTTATGTTTGCATATCAGAAAGTCCAGGAAGGCTATGTCACACTTGATGATGACACCAATGCCACGCTTAATAAAATGTACAAACAGCTTGAAATGGCTACCAATCAACTGCGGGGGGATCACTACAGCCGGCTGGTGGTTGCACTGGACCTGCCGGAAGACCGCGCGGAGACTTTCGCTTATCTGCCGGCTGTCCGGGAAGTTGTTGCGAAATATTATAAGGAAAATACGTATCTGGTCGGAAATTCGGTCAATAATGACGCTTTTTCGCACTCATTTGAAAACGATGATATCAAAATAGCTGTATTGACTTTTCTGTTTATTATGATCGTTCTGCTGTTTACTTTCAGATCGGCGGCCCTGCCTTTGCTTATGGTCATAACTATCCAGGGGAGCGTATGGATCAATTTTGCCATTCAGGCTTTATCTCACAACCGGGTGCATTTTATAAGCTATCTGATCGTTTCAGCAATCCAGATGGGGGCAACCATCAACTATGCAATTTTCATAACCAACCGTTATCTGGTAGCCAAACGGCGTATGCCAAAGCCTGACGCGATCGTTGCCGCAACGAACGGAGCTTTTCCGACCATAATAACTTCCGGCACCATCCTGGCGGCAGCAGGGATTTTGATAGGTGTTTTCAGCTCGGATCCTGTTATATCCGCAATAGGCAGATGTCTGGGCCGGGGGGCTATTATTTCTCTGCTTCTGATCCTGTTTGTGCTGCCGCAGATATTGATGCTGGGGGATATCATTATTGAAAAAACCCGGTTTTCTTTTATAACCAATACCAAAAGAACGCTTCGCAGCGGCAATATACGCGTTGACGGATATATAAAGGGTTATGTCTCAGGTATGATAAACGCAAGGATAAGCGGAACACTGCGGGGTGAATTTAATGCAGAATATGACAGCCGCAATACCTTTGTCGAGTATCTTGATGAGGGTGAAGAAACTGATATAGCTGTTGGAAAGGAAAATGAAGCATATGAGACCTGATCGTAAGCTTGCTGCATTTTTGCTGGTTTTTTTAATATTCAGCCTCATCCCCGCCGCTTATCTGCCGGCGGAGCAGGAAAATGTTATTAATATCAATTCACTGCGGGATTTTATCGAGCTTGCTGATGACTGCTCACTGGATACATTTTCACAGGGGAAAACCGTGCAGCTTAACTGCGATATAGATGTTTCCGACAGCGGTTTTACATCGATCCCTACTTTCGGCGGTGTTTTTAACGGCAACGGACATACTGTCAGCGGGCTTACGATAAGCAAAGCCGGCTCTGCGCAGGGACTTTTCAGATACATTCAGCAAGACGGCCAGGTATTGGACCTGAATGTGTCAGGCGCCGTCAGGGCATCCGGCAGCAAGAAGAAGCTGGGCGGTATTGCCGGCGTGAATTATGGCAGAATAGTAAACTGTACATTTTCTGGAACGGTTGACGGCCAGGAGTCGGTCGGGGGGATCGCGGGGATCAATGAGCCTTCCGGCTATATCAAAGGCTGCCGGTCATCGGCGGATATTACCGGAGATAATTGCGCAGGCGGCATCGCCGGCAAAAACCTGGGTTCGATCTATAGTTCAGTCAATAATGGCGGTATCAATACGGCCTATACTTTAAGAAGCCAGAATTTGATCTCATCCTACGAAGCATTACAGAGCAATTTGGAGCTTCTGCAAATATTCGGTTTAGGGACTGATTCTTCCAGGAACAGTGTTGCAGATGAAGGCTTAGGCGATGTGATCGAAGAACCGGGCAGTTTTACCGATGCCGGCGGAATTGCCGGTTATTCTTCCGGGATTATACAGAACTGCGAAAACACAGGCAAAACCGGATATCCTCATGTCGGTTACAATGTGGGGGGAATTGCCGGCCGGCAAAACGGATACCTGGCTGACTGCAAAAACTCGGGAGAAATACTGGGTCGAAAGAATATCGGCGGCATCGTCGGACTTATGGAACCGAACCTTTTAATCGAATATTCACCGGACACTTTTCAGATGATCGGCGGCGAACTGCAGACAATGTCAGGTTTGTTTGACAATCTGTTCAACGATCTGGGCGGGAGCTCTGATTCCATAACCGGCGAAATAGACAATACTTTAAATGAATTTGAAAATACTGAAGACGTGCTGAATACGCTGGCCCATCAAACCAGCGGATACGTTTCAGACACTGCTGATTCGATCAATAACTCCAGCGAAAGAATAACCAATGCCATAAGGAAAAGCAAAGGTGTTTTCAGTAAACTGGAGAGTTCGGCCGATCTTATGTCTGAGGCTGCCGAATACGCTGCCGATGGATTCGGCAGTCTGCAGGCCGGCAGCGCTGAAGTAAATGCAGCAATGGACGCCGTATCAAATGCATTTGACAAATTTGCCGAAGCAGCGGACAGCTTGAATGAGGCCACAGAAGCGATCAATAAAGCTCTTGATGAATTGGAAGCGGCATCAAACGATGCAGAAACACAGGCGGCTTTGGCTGATCTCCGCAGTGCTTTGGCGGATGCCCAGACAGCGTCCCGGGCAATGAATACTGCTATGCAGGATGCAGCAGCCGCTTTCCCGGGAATAATGACCGGGGACCCTGAAGCTTTCAGTGACCTGCAGGCGGCCTTTACTGCTTTGTTGGAAGGCAGCGGCGAGCTGGCTGAGGTCTTTTCCCAAATGAGGGGTGACCTTACGGTTTTGGCCGAACAGTACTCCCCGGCGGTTATTGATTTGATAAATGCACTGGTATTAAATTACGATGATTTCAGCGACGCGATGTTTATGGTATTCGACGGCTTTTCAGAATTAAATTCTGTTTTCAGTCATTTGTATTCCGCCAATGAAGACCTGACCGAGAGTTTTGAGTCCTTTAAACAGGCATCCCGCAAATTGTCGCTGGCGACCGGGGAATTAAGCGACGCAGCCGGAAGAATGGAAAAAATCGTGACCGATCTGACTGAACAGCCGATCATTGAGCTTCCGGTCCTTGACCCTTCTTATGAGGACAATATCGACCAGCTGCATGACTCGCTTCAAAAAGTAACTTCCCACATTGAAAATATCAACCGCCTGGCGGCAGCATCAAATTCTGCTGTAATCGATGACTTAAAAAAGATTTCCGCCGAGATGGACAGTCTGGGCCGGCAGCTTGCTGATATTCAGAATACCGATACCAATCTGTACGAGGATGTCTCGGGTGAAGAACTTTTTAACGCAGCTGAAGGAAAGACAGCTTATTGCGAAAATACCGGTACCGTTCAGGGAGACATCTGCGCAGGCGGGATTGCCGGAACGATTTCCATATATAACAAGCTTAATCCGGAGAATGACCTTATCAAGTCATCAGGTGCAAAATCCCTGAACTTCATATACAGAACCAAAGCCATAGTCTGCTATTCATATAACCGGGGAAAGGTCTTGTCAAAAAAGAATTGTGCGGGTGGAATTGCCGGTGAAGCTGATTTGGGCACCATATTTGACTGCCGGAACTATGGCGATGTTAATAGTGCTGATGGAAGTTATGTCGGCGGTATTGCCGGAAGTTCACTGTCCAACATCAGTTCCAGCTATGCGTTGTCTGATCTGGGCGGCAAAAGCTATGTGGGAGGAATTGCCGGTTCGGGAGCAAACATCGACCATTGTTATGCATTTATCAGGATAAACAGCGAAGGAGAATATCTGGGCTCTATCGCCGGAGAAGGCACCGGTACCATTGCCGACAACTGCTTTGTTGATAATGAATGGCACGGAATTGACGGGATAAGTTACAGCGGGAAAGCCATGCCGCAGGAATATCAGGAGTTCATTCAGGCGCCAGGAATGCCGGCGGAATTTAAAATGCTTAAACTGCGTTTTGTAGCAGACGGCAAAGAAATCGCGATCATTCCATTCAATTACGGAGAATCGGTCGCAGCTGACATGCTGCCTGAAATCCCTGAAAAGGACGGTTACTCAGAAAGCTGGCCGGACTATGATTATTCCAATCTGACCTTTAATGCAACATTGGAAGCGGAGTATGACCCGTATATAACTGCGATTGCCAGCCAACAAACCAGGGGTGAGCCGCAGCGTTCTATACTGCTGGCCGAATCCCTTTTCACAAAAGCTGCTTATATTAAATTAACTGAAACAGATGATAAAACCCCCGCCGAAAAGCAAAACATCCTGGAGTCCTGGGCCGTAAATGTCAATGGCTTGTACCGGAAAAACACGGATGAGATAACCTATCGGTATCTGGCGCCGGATACGCAAGGCAAAATCCATATCTGGGTAAACAAAAATTCCGGCTGGGAAGAAGCTGACTATAAGACTGACGGAAGCTACATCGTTTTTAAAATGGCCCCGCAGGGAAAATTCGCCGTGACTGTTACCCCCTTAAATTACCTTATCATTGGGGGGGCAGCGGCATTTCTGATCTTTCTGGCCATATTTATCCTGTTATACCTCCGAAGAAAACCTGCCCGGGCGGGGAGTTTCCCTGACTCCGCCGCCTTGTAATCCAGTTTGATTCTTTCCCTTTTTCCGTGTAATCCCCGCCACATGAAGTAATACTCCAGGCGTCCGAATCGCATGGGAAGTATCCAGGTTATAGGTACCGGAATCCTTTTCCGTTAATGACTTCCTGCTGTTATTTCATGACTTTCCCCGCAACCCGGTCATAAGGAACAGCGCCGAAATTCCTGCTGTCATTGCTGTGGGCACGGTTGTCCC
>CAZRMB010000138.1:0-6430 GCA_964600925.1 uncultured Syntrophomonas sp. | reverse complement strand
CTTTTGATGGAGAACCGGCCGGAATTCCTCGCCTGCGCCACTGGCTTGAGCAAGTTGGGTGTCATCGTTTCGCTCATTAATAATGGGGTGCGCAAGGAAGTCCTGTCGCATGCGCTCAATATCTGCGATGCCAAAATATTAGTGGTCGGACATGAACTCCTGGATGCTTTTATCGAAATTAGAGATCAGGTTCATTTGAAGGAACCTGGACTCATTCTGGTGGAAAAAGAAGGGCTGGAAATTGCCCTGCCGGATGGTATCAATGACATAAAACCGCGGTTGGAGGAAGCGTCGGATTTGAATCCTTCTACAACGGGGACAGTCTCCTCTGATGACGTCATCGTATATATTTATACATCGGGTACGACCGGGCTTCCCAAAGCTTGTGCGGTGACGCAGAAACGCTGGCTGGTGCTGGGCAACATGTCTGTCATATTCGCCCAAATGAACCCGCAAACCGTGCAATATATGGTTCTCCCACTTTATCATAACAGCGGTTTTGATATTGGATATTCCAGTTTGGTGGTCTCGGGCAGCACCATGGTGCTGCGCCGGAAGTTCTCCACCCGAAATTTCTGGGATGAGGTGCGCAGATACAATGCCAGTATGTTTATTTATGTGGGCGAACTCTGCCGCTATCTATATAACCAGCCGGAGAGGCCGGATGACGCGGACAATCCCATGCGGCTCATCACCGGCAATGGCATGCGCGGCGAACTGATGGAGCCGTTTAGAAAACGTTTCGGCATTGAAATCATAAACGAGATCTACGGTGCGACTGAAGGAGTGGGGTCGTTTATTAATATGGAGGGAGTCCCCGGCATGTGCGGCAACTTGAATATGCTGGGCAGACGGCAGGGTGAGGTTATTAAATATGATTATGAAACCGGTGATTTCGCGCAGGGCGAGGATGGATTCGCCATAAAATGCGAGGCCGGGGAGACTGGTCTTCTGATATGCGAAATCAACAGTCTCAATGTGTTTGCCGGTTACGTCAACAATCCGCAGGCAACCGAGGAAAAAATACTGCACAATGTCCTTCAAGAGGGCGACTGCTATTTCCACAGCGGCGATCTGGTACAGCTGGCAGAAAATGATTATTTCTCTTTTGTAGATCGCATGGGGGATACATTCCGCTGGAAGAGTGAAAACGTATCGACCAATCAAGTCTCCAATGTGGTAAACCGGTTTGGGCAGATGGAGGACGTTAATGTATATGGCGTACAAGTAGCGGGACAGGAGGGCCGCTGCGGCATGGCCGCCCTTAAACTCCTGGACGGGGCTGTCATCGATTGGGCAAAACTCGGTGCGTTTGTTTGTGAGAATCTTCCGTCCTATGCCCGACCGTATTTTATCCGCCTGCGTGATACCATAGACGCAACCAACAGTTTCAAACAAATAAAAAGCCAACTCCAGAAGGAAGGCTTCAATCCGTCAGAGATCAAAGACCCGCTGTATTTCCTTGATCCTGACCAAGGCAGTTACGTGGAGCTGACACCAGAACTGTACGCACAGATCATTGATCACAGCATCAAATTTTAGCGAATGATTTTCAGAAATATATAATACCACGAGATTACTTTCTATTAATTGGGCAGGCATACTTTGTGATGAAAACAATATATTTGTTCAAAAGTTGCTTTAACTTTGCAAATAAGGAGGTAATTAAATGGAGATCAAAGCATGGGACAGAATATGGGAAAAAAGCTGGACCAAGGAATGGTTGCATGAGGGTTATCAGCACGGAAAAGATCCACTCTTTCGCATCCTTTACAACAACTCCCTGCGCAACCGGCATCGCAACGCCATGATCTACTATGGTAAGGTTTTTAGTTGGGATGAAATCAGGAATTTAATGTTTCGTGCTGCCGGTGGCTTGCAAAAGATGGGAGTCAAAAAAGGTGACCGCATCTATCTGGGAATGCAGAACTGCCCTCAGTTTGTCATTTCTTATTTTGCCGCCCATATGCTGGGGGCGATCGTTATGTCCATAAGCCCGGCCTATAAAGCGGGCGAGGTTACGTATGCAGTCAAAGACAGCGGCGCCAAAGTGATGATCATTGAGGAATCGGTGGTGCCGGTCGTGAATGAAATTCGGGCTCAAATTCCTGAAGTCGAACATATTGTGGTAACCACCCTGGATGAATATTTACCGGCCGAACCTTATCCGGCTTTTCCGGCAGATCTTCGTGCCCGGGGACTGCAATGCGAAGGTGCGGTTGCCTGGAAAAACTTTATTGCCAGCGAGCCCCTCCAACAGATGGCTGATGTGGATATCAACGATATCGCCCTCCTGCAATACACTTCCGGTACTACCGGACGTCCCAAAGGTGCCATGCTGACGCACCGCAATTTGGTCAACGGTGCGTTCATCCATTCAGTGCAACCTTACAATACGGTTGATTCCGTTTATTTAGTAACGATCCCTCTTTTCCATATCACTGGCATGAATGACCATATGCTGGCCTGGGCTTTCGGCGGAAATTGCCTAGCCATAATGGCCCGCTTCGATCCTGAAGGTTATCTGCAGGCGATAGAAAGATACAAAGCAACTTGTACCATCGTAGCTACCCCGATCGTTATCATGCTGGCTTATCATCCCAACTTCAGCAAATATGATCTATCCAGTGTTGAAAGACTGGGGATCGGAGGTGCCCAACTGCCGGTACCGGTATTCCAAAAATATCAGGATCTTGGCATTACCCTTTTCGAAGGCTATGGCATGAGCGAAACCACTGCCACCACCGTCTTTAATCCCGCTGATGCAGTCAAGCTGGGCAGCATCGGCCTGCCCGTTCCCCAGGTCGATCTGCGTATTGCTGATCTTAATGATTTTAGCAAAGATGTAGCCATCGGCGAAGAAGGTGAGCTATGGGTCCAGTCCCCCAGCTGCGGCATCGGTTACTGGAACAACCCGGCAGGTTCCGAGGAAACTTTCCTGGGGGACGGCTGGGTTCGTACCGGAGATATTGTCAAAATGGATGAAGACGGCTACCTGTTTGTTTGCGGCCGGCTGAAGGAATTGATCAAGGTTTCTGCTTACAGCGTCTTCCCTGCAGAAGTGGAGGAATATCTCTATGCCCATCCGGCGATCATGGAATGTTGTGTGATCGGCATACCCCATGAAACCAAGGGTGAAGAGGCCAAAGCCTTTGTCGTGCTTAAGCCTGATTTTGCAGGAAAAGTGTCCGATCAGGAGATCATCGACTGGGCCAAAGAGCAAATGGCTTCCTATAAATGTCCGCGTGTGGTTGAATTCCGTACCAGTTTGCCTAAAGGCGCTACCGGCAAAATCATGCGTAAAGAGCTCACAGCCGAGGAAGAAGAGAAGCGGGCAGGCAACTAAAATCGTCCCCTTCAAATAAATATATAACAGAGATGGCTCCCGCAGCAAATTGCGAGAGCCATCTCTGTTATAGTTAAAGTTTTGCCGGCATTTAATTTATTTAACGATTGAAGTAGGCAATTATGCCTTCGCGCTGCACCTCCCCGAATATTAATCTTGTTAATATTATAATACTTTTTTGATAATTTCGAAAAATCCGGAAGGATGCATCTCAATCCATATCGGGGCGGCGGACTGCGAAAACCAGGCAGTATAGGCATCCCCTGGCCGGATACGGAAATAAGGATCGTAGATTTGGAAACCGGTGAAAAAGACGTGCCAATCGATGAAACGGGAGAAATGCTTTTCCGCGGGCCGCAGGTCACGAAAGAATAAGATCACCTCCCAGGAATATTTTGGTTTTAAAAGCATAGTATTTTTACTGTCATCAAGCAAGTCTTTGTGATTTTTCCACATGTAGTAATTAGTATCTTAATTGGGAGGGGATGTTAGAACATGTCGGCTAATTTTGCATATTTAAATGCGAGGGATCTTAAATTCATTTTAAAAGAATGGCTTCCTACTGAGGAGATATTTGCCTATCCGAAATATGCTGATTATTATTCTAAAGAAGATCTTGATTCAGTTCTTGATCCTTGTTTAAAGATGGCCAAGGAGCTTATCGAACCAACCAATAGTGACGGAGATGATCATCCTTGTAGATATGAAAACGGCAAGGTAGTAACTCCGCCTACTTTCGGTCCGTTGTTTCATAAACTTCAGGAAGAGGGATGGGGTACCAGCAACATTGATAATTCTGAAGGAGCCATGGTTTTACCTAAGATTTTGCTTGCTTCCGTATGGGAAATGTTCATGGCCGCTAATCCTACATTTCTGCCCTACATAATATTGACCGGTGGTGCAGCGGAACTCGTTCGTGACTTTGCGACTGATGAAATTAGGGAAGTTTTTTTACCTAAAATGATGGATGGAACTTGGGCGGGTACCATGTGTCTGACAGAGCCAAGTGCAGGTTCTGATGTAGGGGATATTCTCTCTAAAGCTTATCCTACCGACAACCCTCGCATTTTTAAAATTAAAGGTTCTAAAATGTTTATCACCGGAGGAGATAATGATTTTACTGAAAACGTAATTCATCTTTATCTGGCTCGGATTGAAGGAGCCAAGGCGGGAACTAAAGGAATATCACTTTTTATCGTTCCCAAGTACTGGGTCAATGAAGATGGCAGTCTGTCAGATAATGATGTTCAGACTACCGGTATTGAACATAAACTCGGACAGTATGGCTCAATTACTGCGTCACTCAGTTTTGGTGAAAATAACGGCTGTAGGGGTTGGCTGCTCGGCGCAAATCCGATGGAGAATGATGGCATAGGTGAGGGCATGGCTCAGATGTTTGAGATGATGAATGGAGCTCGTATGGAAACTGGCCATTTAGCTCTGGCCTGTATATGCAATGCCTTCTATAACACCCGTGATTACTGTAAAGAAAGAATTCAAGGTCGCTTAATGACTAATCCGCAGGCGGGTCGGGTAACTATTATTAACCACGAAGACATAAAAAGAACTCTGTTGATGGGTAAAGCTCATATGGAAGCCATGCGGGCCATGATGTACAGAACTTACTTTGCTTTTGATATAAAATATAATGACAGCGATCCAAATAAGCGAAAAAAAGCCAGCAACCTTATTGAAGTAACCACACCTCTGTGTAAAGCTTATCCCAGCGATGAAGCCTGGTGGCTAATCGGCGAAGCTATTCAAGCCTATGGCGGTTATGGTTATTGTGAAGAATATCCGGTAGCCCAAATTGCCCGTGATGTAAAAATCTATTCCATTTGGGAAGGCACCAACTTTATACAATCCATGGATTTAGTGGGACGTAAATGGATGTTGGGTAAGGGGGCTGTTTTTGCCGATTTCATTCAGGAAATGAGAGATTTCTATGAAGCAAATAAAGTGATGGTTGAAGCTGCCGCCAGCGGAGAACCAGGACAGCTGGATCTAAGCCTGGATAAGGAATTTGCTATTTTAGGCAGAGCTTTGGATGCTTATACTCAAATGCAAATGGCTATTGGAGGGTATATGGGGCAAAAGAAAGTTGGTATGCTGCCCCTTTATGCACGCCGAATTCTTACTGCCACCTCTCAGTTATATGCAGGCAGATGTATTCTTGATCAGGCTCTGCTGGCCTCTAAAAAAGCTCAGGAAGTGGGTTCTGAACATTATGATTATAACTTCTATATCGGCAAAATTATTTCGGCGAAGTACTTTTTACGTAACGTGGTACCTAATGTCTGGGCTGTAGCAGATATTATTAAAGACGGAGATTGTTCAGCAATTGATATACCAATTGCTGCCTTTGACTTTTAGGATTTTATTAAACAAGATTTCGAATACTGATACCTGGTACTAAAAAATAGGGCTGTCGTACTAACAGCTCTCAGGAAAGAACAAAAGACGGTGACTGGCAGATGCCAGAAGCCGTCTTTTGCCGTAAAATATAGTTGATGCAGTGGAAGATTTGTTTTCACAACTGGTACATATCCTGGCAGAGTTCTTTTGCTCCCGCCGCCATATATGATATAGTAATATTTGTTTCTTATACGCAGGGAGGATTAAAGGCATTGACAGCATCATATGAAGAGATCAGCCGTGAAGTTAAAAAAAGGCGCACGTTCGCCATCATATCACATCCTGATGCAGGCAAAACGACCCTGACGGAAAAGCTGTTGCTTTTCGGCGGGGCGATCCGTATGGCCGGTGAGGTCAAAGGACGCAAAGCACAGAAATTTGCCCGCTCGGACTGGATGGAAATCGAAAAGGAGCGTGGCATCTCGGTTACTACCAGTGCCATGCAGTTTGATTATGGCGGACATCGTATCAATATTTTGGATACGCCGGGGCATCAGGATTTCAGTGAGGATACCTACCGTACCCTGACGGCGGCTGATAGTGCGGTGATGCTGCTCGATTCTGCCAAGGGCGTGGAGACACAGACCATCAAATTATTCAAAGTTTGCAGTCAACGCGGTATTCCGATTTTTACTTTTATCAATAAAATGGACCGTTACGGCAAAGAAC
>CAZRMB010000137.1:0-6436 GCA_964600925.1 uncultured Syntrophomonas sp. | reverse complement strand
CAAACGGCTCTTGATGGAAGCGAAATTATCCTCGACTGCCATTATTGCTTCCACGCGCCAGCCCTGCAGATTGGCTTCCCGGGCAATAAAGGAGGAGTTGGTGTCGGCAATCCGCCCGCTCATTAATTCATTGCCAATGGTTAAAATTGCTATTTTCATAAGCGTTCACATCCCTTAAACTATTTTTTCACCCACCCTTTAATTTAACTCCTTACCATCGATTTTTTGTTCCTCTCCCCTGGCGGGAGAGGAAAGGTGAGGGGGCAAGACCAAATTATTTCCTATCAGACAATTTTTAACCAGTAAAAAAGGAATAACAATGCCCCCGCATAAACACCGGCTCCGACATCGTCCATCACTACACCCCATCCGCCCGGCAGATTCTGTATTTTTTTAAGAGGAAAAGGCTTTAAGATATCGAATATCCGGAACAGAATAAATCCGGCAAAAAGATGAAACGCCGTAACCGTCACCGGCAGCATCGTTACCTGAAGGCCGATGATTTCGTCAATAACAATGCGCTGATCATCTTTTTTCTGGTAAATTTCTTCGGCGCGCCCGGAAACGTAAATGGACAAAACCGTTAAAGCCAGGACAACCAGCAGACGCCAAAACCAGGAAAGTGATGAACAAAGCAGGCAAATAGGAACTCCGGCCAGTGTGCCGAATGTTCCGGGAGCAACCGGCGCCAAACCTAAACCAAAACCGCAGGCCAGAAACTTAATTGCTTTTTGGTTCAAAACTGGTCCTCCATCCTGGAAAATAAAAAATAATGCCTTTTTTCAACCATTTAAGTTTGTGCAGGCTATCTTCTTTTCGCTTTGATGTCAAACTTTTTCCACATATTTCGCGTTTACCGAATCCGCGTTTCACAATAAAAAACCTTGACAATAGAACATGTGTTCTATACCATGTCTGACACGAAAGTCAAGCGAACTTTATCATAAAATGCGGTTGTTCTAATTAAAGGTGGCCAAGGTGTATAAAGTCCTCTTGACAGACTCTAACGGATTTATACAGTCTGTATAAATCCGGATATAAAAATGATAGATTATAGCTTAACAGCATGATATTTTGGCAAAACACCTTATAAAGAAAGAAACTATCTGCGTTTGCTGAGATATACAGACTGTATAAACATTGTTAAGTAGCGCAGAGGAAGGGTAGGCATCAATGACAAACGATCAGGTTCTTCTGGAGGCTATCCTCACAGACCAAAGCAGCGCATGGGGCGGTAACCTCAAACCAGACAAGTTGTTTGAGCTGTTCTGCTGCGACCAGTTGCTCAAAGACAAGGACGTAACCTCTGCTGACGTAGAGGCGGGAAATATCGGCCAAGCCCTCGATGGCCAAGTTGACTCGTTCTTCGTCTTTGCCGATGGTGTGGTCGTTGAAGACGCTGAATCTGTAAAAGGCGCGCGACGCAACGTAGAAATCGAAGTGTGGGTGATCCAGTCAAAAACGTCGCCTAACTTCGACGCGACGACTCTCGAAAAACTCCAAACGACCATCCTGAACATTTTCGACTTCTCGCGGTTGGATGAGCTCACAACTGACCAGTACGCTGCCGATTTGCTTGAAAAGGCAAGGCTCTTCCGAGAGGTCTATCGCGCCACTGCACCGGCTTTCCCAAAGCTGAGCATTCATTACCGCTATGTGACAACAGGTTCCACCGCTGCAATTCATCCCACTGTGTTGTCGCGCCGTGACTTCCTCGTCCAACGAACACAGGAGCTGTTCACGGCTGCCAAAGCTCAGGTTTCCTTCGCCTTCGTCGGTGCAAGTGAACTTGTTGAAATGTACCGCAGAGAGCGCACCTACACGCTGACACTACGACTTCAGGAAAATCCGATTGTCGCCACTGAAGGTTACCTTGCCCTAGTCAACCTCGCGGATTACTACCGGTTCATCACTGACGACCAAGGAAAGCTTAGATCATATATCTTCGACCTTAACGTGCGTGACTATCAGGGGGATGTTGAGGTTAACAAGGATATCGAGAACAGTCTTGTCAACGACACCGATATCAACTTCTGGGTACTCAACAATGGGGTGACCATCATCGCAGACCGCGGCTCTTCTGTAGCCAAAGACCTCACGCTTGAGAACGTGCAAATAGTCAACGGACTTCAGACATCACGTTCGATCTTCAACTACTTGTCTCAAAAGGGGCAGGGGGGCGAAACACGTTCCGTACTCGCCAAGATAGTCATTAAGGATGACGCGGGAGTCATTGACAAAGTCATCAAGGCCTCTAACTTCCAGACACCTATTGCTGTGTCCTCACTAAAGGCGACTGACGAATTCCAGAGGAAGATCGAGGAGTACTTTAAGCGTCACGATGTTTACTACGACCGTCGAAAAGGGTTCTACAAGAACTCTGGCAGGCCCGTGAACCGTATACTAAGTATTGCTGCACTTGCACAGGCAGTCGTCTCGATAATGCGTCAGGAGCCCCACATAGCCAGAGCAAAGCCCGCCTCACTCGTGAAACTCCAAGCTGACTACGCCAAAGCCTTCTCAGATAAAGTCCCCTTGACTGCCTACCTTGTGTGTGCTCGAACACTTCTTGCCACACAAGATGCTCTTCGGAGTGACCTGGGACAGGACGTGAACGAAATCAAGTCAAATTTCAAACACCAGATCACATACGTAGCAGCGTCACTTGCGGTAGGCAAACCGCGATTCGGCCCTCCAGACCTTACGATGCCATCACCTATCGAGGTGCCCAACGAGATCATTCTCGAAGCCGCAAACTTGGTCGCACAGTGGATTGCCGCATACCGCTCGAACAAGAGCATCACGCTGGATGGTGTAGCAAAAGCGGAGGCATTTACGGACTACTTGAGAAACGAATTGGCAAAAAGACATGTGGGCACCACTTAATTTGGAGAATTGGGGCGAAATAATTGGGGTCAAATGTTTAACATTAACATTAAAGGCTGATTTATAGTTAATTTAACTGCTGCGCACACATAATCCAATACAGACACTTTCACAAAATGCCGAAGCAACATATTTTATGCATCCGGACACACCGGAAAAGCACTGGCGTAATAAGAACCTTCTAATGGGGGTGACCGCTTTTACGACTCTTACGAAAGTCAAGTGAACTTTAGAAAACGAGGAGGGGGAAATAACCTCAAGGAAAATGTCAAATGAAGAATCCAGACAGAGCAACAGTATCCCGACTTGTTGATCTTCCAAATATTGGGAAAAAGACAGCGAATGATCTCCAGTTGATCGGCATTGATCATCCAAGAAAACTGATCGGCAAAGATCCGTTTAACCTATACGAGGAGTTATGCATAGTATCCGGCAAAATACATGATCCTTGCGTTATTGATGTGTTCATATCCGCCGTTCATTTTATGGAAGGAGAAAAGCCGCTTCCCTGGTGGTCATTTACCGATGAACGAAAAAAGCGCATGGAAAAAGAAAGACCGAAAGAAAGCAAGAAAATGAAACGAGGAGACAACCATAGTGTTTTTTAAATATGTTCCCCTATTAATATATGTGAGTCTTTGTGTTTTTTCTTCAACACAAGCCTTTTCCAAAGATGATGGTAATCGAGGTCAAATCTCTATTCTTGACATTTTTTTTCGTTATAAACAGATTGGACCTAATTAGAGCGTGGTTATATTTGAACCTTGTGTCATACCAGACATGAAAGGAGCGACAAATGAAGTTACGGAAGATGAAAACAATCCTGGGATTAGTGATCATTGCTCTGATGTTCGCTTTCAATTCACACCCTTCTGCTTCCTTTGCACAGACATCGGAAGATCAGGAGAAAAATGTAGGCAAGAGCTGGGAGAAAGCGGAAGTATACATTCCGGGCAAGTTCTTCAGCACTGTGCCGGACAAGGTGAGTGTGGAAAAGCCGTTACCGGTTGTCATCTACATGCACGGATGCACGGGTATTACCAATCATGATACGCAATGGGGAAATTTCATCAAAGGGCTCGGCTTCATTGCGGTATTGCCTGACAGCATGGTCATACCCGGTCGCAAAATGAATTGCAATCCCGTGACGAAACGCGGTGGCTCCTTTCCACAGGCCCCTGCCTTGCGTCTGCAGGAAATTCGTTATGCTCTCGATCAAGTTAAGAAGAGCCCGTGGGCTGATACAAAAAATATTTTTTTAATGGGGCACAGCGAGGGGGGCCAGGCGGTAGCACGTAACCGGCTTGGCGGTTTTCGTGGTATCATCATTTCGAGCTGGACCTGCACACATGCGAAGAATCCCAATTTCGACGGCATCTTTGCGCCGATCGATACTCCTATCCTGACCCTGGAATGGGATCAAGATCTGTGGCGGGTTGGCACGCCTCAAGAGGGCTCTTGCGCCAACAAGTTCGGCGAGCGAAAAAAAGCTCGACGGATTCTGTTTTCGGGTAATCAGCACGACACCTATCAACAAAGCGAGGCACGCGATGCAGTCGCTCGATTTCTCAAGGATAATCTTGAGCCTTGATAATAATTCCGGGAATATCCAAAAATAATAAGGAGAATTGGGGAATAATCTTTTATCTTGACTCTTCAGAACTGATGCTTTTGCCCCTCGTAATGGTTGCCCCTTCTATTCCCCAAATTAATGGAGCATATTATGCCTGATTTAATTTTTTGTTCATGGAGTGGCGGGAAAGATTGCTGCGCAGCCCTTGATAAATTTTTAACAAAAGACCTTGATGTAACCATCTCATTGCTGACAATGATTGATGAATCAAATCACAAAACATACGGTCATTTTCTGAGCGAAAAAATTCTCGATGCCCAGGCAAAGGCAATGAATCTGGAAATTCACTTCGGTTATGCCGGCTTCAACGATTATGAGCAAAAATGGACAGCCGAATTGTTGAAGCTGCAAGACAGAGGGTTCACAGCTGGTATATTCGGCGATATTGATCTGGAAGAGCATTATGTCTGGATTGAAAGAGTCATGAAGAAGGTCGGCATGCAAATGATAATGCCTTTATGGAAGCAGAACAGAGATAAAGTTGTTCTTGATTTTATTAATCGAAAATATTCGTCAAAAATTATCTCTATAAACAAGACGAAGATTGATGCCAAATATCTTGGCTGCGAAATCAACATTGATACATTTAATGAATTCAAAAATAATGGCATTGATCCTTGTGGAGAGGGCGGTGAGTTTCATACGATTGTTTATGACGGACCTCTTTTCAAGACTCCTTTAAAGCTCAACTTAAATGCGGTTGTTGATGAGAGGGATCATGTTTTTTATGACTTGTAACTCCAATTCTAAATCAAGCGCTATCTTTGTTGGCACAGCCTGCCCCGGCGCAGGCCGGGGTCGTCGGCTTCCTCGACGTATGTATAATACGCCTCGTCGTCTCCTCCTTGCCGCCTCGATATCATCATTGATTTAGAAATGGAATAAATTATGATCCGTTAGTTCGGATAATTGGAACAAATCGTCAAGAGTCATTTTTCAGACTGGGCAACACGAATTTTTGATTTTGTAAAACAACCTGTCCGGACGGACGCTGTAAACCTTTTGTTCTTTTATTATGTTCGCGGCTGTTTTCGTCGTTAGGAGTTAACAAAGAAAGGAGGAACTATGAAGATGAAGAAGAAGATTATAGGAACGCTGGTTTTGTTTGGGGTGCTGATTTTTGGGATTGGCTCGGTCATGGGGATGCATCACGCAATTAAGATCCAAGACAAGGCCGGGATAGGGAAGTATCTCTCTGATACTGAAGGTAAAACTCTCTATTGGTTTAAGAAAGACTCCCCCGGGGAAAGCTCATGCACCGGACCCTGCCTGGAAAAGTGGCCCATATATTACCGGGAAAAGGTTGCCGCGCCAAAGGATGTAAAACCTGGGGACTTTGGAACAATCACAAGGAAAGATGGGAAAAAGCAGACAACTTTCAGAGGGTACCCGCTTTATTACTGGGTTAATGATAAGCAACCAGGCGATACAAATGGTCAGGGTGTCAATAATGTATGGTTTGTAGTCAATCCTGATAATTTTCCGCCGAAGTAGTCTTGCAATAAGGAATAGAGGATCCCGGCTCATTGAATATGGTTTCAAATCAGTTTTCTCCTAACGACACATTTCAAGGGACCGGCGGGGCCCGCAAGCCCACCGGCCCTTGAGTTTTTAATCAGAAGTCAGGTTTATAATGCTGGAAAAACTTACAGGCCAAAAACTCGTATGCCCCTGGTGGTTGTGTTTTACATTCGACAACCCTGTACGCCGGTTGCTCCACAACCCGGAGGGCATCCTGTCCCCCTATGTTCAGCCGGGAAATAATGTCATAGATGTTGGCGCCGGCATGGGATATTTCTCTATTCCGCTCGCCAGACTTGTCGGACCATCGGGTCACGTAACCGCCGTCGACATCCAGCCTCAAATGCTGTCGGTCCTGTCCAAAAGGGCGAAGCGATCCGGAGTTGCGGCAAGAAT
>CAZRMB010000136.1:0-6442 GCA_964600925.1 uncultured Syntrophomonas sp. | reverse complement strand
ATTAAAGCGGGGGCTAGCCGCCGGCTCTTAGGAAGCTTTTGTGAAATTTGGCAAGGAACTCATCAAACCGGTCTTCTTCAACATTCAAAGTAATTAGAACTTGATGTATTTTTAATGAGCCTAGCATCTTTTGAGACTCTGGACCTACCAGCGCTTCCCAATAGCTTCCTTTAAATGTTTTTTGATCTTCCGTCTTACCTCCAATTTTAAGAAAGTACTCAACGAAATCTTTTCGATAAATTCCATTCGTTTCTAGCGTCTTGCTTTTTACCATTTCCTCAACCTTACCCTGAAATGACTCAGCAATTTCAGATATTAATGATCGAAGCAGTGCCATGAGAAGAACTCCTGACACTGCCTCGCTTTGAAATAATTTATATGAGATCGCGGCGGCGGGCTTCAAACTTCAACTCGTCACGGAAATCGGGATGGGCTACGTTGATGATGTTATTAACCCGCTGTCTGACGGATTGACCTTTGATTTTGGCCGGGCCGTATTCGGTTATAACATAATCAGCACAGGAACGGGGTGTGGTGATGATCCCTCCCGGGGTTATCTGGGGCGCGATCTTGGAAACGGGGTGACCGTCACTGGATCTGGGGTAGGCGACCGCCGGCGTAGCAATGATTGAAACACCGCCTTTGGACTGGAAGGCTCCGTCAACAAAATCAAGCTGTCCGCCCGGATGGGTATATTGCTTGTAACCCATTGATTCCGAGCAGATCTGTCCGGTCAGATCGACCTGCAAACAGGCATTGATCGAAACCAGGTTATCGTTCTTGCCGATGATATAAGGATTATTGACAAAGTTGACCGGATAAAATTCAACGCCGGGGTTGTCATCGATCCATTCATACAGTTTTTTGGAGCCCATGGCAAAAGTAAATATGGAACGGTAAGGCATGAAGTTTTTGCGTCGATTGGTAACTACTTCATTTTCCCACAGGTCGATCATGGTATCACAGGCCATTTCAGAATGGATGCCAAGATCCCGCACATGGGTTTCAAGGAAAGCCAAGGCCACCGCGTTGGGGATGCTGCCGATGCCCAGCTGTATGGTGGAACCGTCCTTTACAAATTCGGCACAGTAATGGCCGATGGTGTTTTCTTCCGGAGACATGGGGCCGGTATCGGGTAATACAGCCAGATCCTGATCCTGCTCGACGATGGCATCGACTTCTGATATATGTATGTAGTTAAGTCCCCGGCTTCTGGGTACTTCGTTGTTGACCTGGACCAGAACAGCATAGCGATCGTCTCCGGCGCGGCGTCTTCGGGCTGCGTTCTGGGCGATGGCTATGGACGTATCAGCTCCCAAACCGAGACAGAAATATCCGTGTTTGTCCATGGGGGTAACATTCAGCATGGCCACATGCATGGGGCGGAAACTCTCTTCCGTATAGATTTTTGGCATTTCGTGAAAGCGGACCGGAGACATGGTGAAGTCTCCGCTGACTACTTTGTCACGGCAGGAGGAAGGGTAACCGCAGTCGACCCGGATATTGGTATCACGATTCAATTTGCGCCAGGTGTTTTGCGGATGAATATCGACGATATGATTGATGGTTATGTCTTCGACTTCGGGTTCCCGGTCGACCAGGGCATTGACCAGCGCCAGCGGAACGGGTACGGCAATACCGATCCACACTTCGGTATGATTCTTCACCAATTTTACAGCTTCCTCGGCTGACATCAGCCTGCTCTTGTACATTTCCCTTAAATTCAAAAGATTTCACTCCTTGATATTTTTTACATATCTGTCGGTTGTTCTTGCTGTACGTTTACAACAGTATTATTATATCTTAAATTGATAATATGTTACCATAGGCTTTAAAGGGGGAATTCGATTGCGTTTTTGGCTTACAGCCGGTGCTGTCCTGGTTCTGGATCGTCTCAGTAAATGGTGGATCATGGAAAATATGAATGTCGGAGACAGCTGGGCATTCATAACCGGTATGGTTAATATCCGTTTTATTCAGAATGAAGGAGCGGCGTTCGGAATATTGCAGGGGCGCGGACTTCTTTTCATACTAATGGCAATCATTATGATCATTGCCACCATTTATTTTATAAAAAAGTATCAATTGCCGCCCATGGCACACTATGCATTGGGACTCATTGTGGGAGGGGCGCTGGGAAATCTGATTGACCGCATTATGTATGGATCAGTCGTCGATTTTATAAGTGTCGGCTGGTTCCCGGTATTCAATATTGCTGATTCAGCGATTGTCTGCGGGGGAATCATTTTGGTGCTGTGGATGTTTATTGACGAGACCTTCAAAAGTGCTGCGTAAGGTTCATATAATCTTCATAATCGGGTTGTATGATTTAAATAGAATATTAAACGTAAAAAATCCTTTTATATTAAAAGGAAGGTATGAATATGACGAAAAAAGTTCTTCTGGCTGACGATGAAGACCGGATGCGTAAGCTTCTTAGTGACTTTCTGAAACGGGAAGGTTATTCCATTGTAGAGGCTGGCGATGGCAGGCAAGCACTGGATATTTTCAATCAAACAGATGACATCAGTCTTTTGATTTTGGATGTAATGATGCCGCATATGGATGGTTGGGAAGTCTGCCGGGAAATCAGAAAAACATCGCGGATCCCGATCATCATGCTGACGGCGCGGGATCAGGAAGCTGATGAATTGCTGGGATTTGGCCTGGGTGCGGATGAATATATCAGCAAGCCTTTCAGTCCGCCGATTCTCATTGCCCGGGTCAATGCTCTGTTGCGTCGCACCGAAGGGAAAAATTATCCGCCGCGCACCATCGGGGGATTGGTGATCGACGAAAATGCCCACTATGTCTATGTTAACAATGAAACCATCGACCTGACCCCCAAGGAGTTCGAACTGCTGGTTTATCTGGCCGACCATGAGGGCCGGGCTTTAAACCGCGATCAGATCGTGAATGCGGTATGGAATTATGATTTTTATGGTGATATGCGCACGGTTGATGTGCATATTAAAAACCTGCGCCTGAAGTTGGGCGAAATGGGTGATTATATACAAACAGTTCGTGGGATCGGATACAGATTTGAGGTTAAAAAATGAAAAGATCCATCCAAACACGGTTATTTATTTTAATAAGTCTGTTGGTGACCTGCTTTGTGCTGTTGTCCATGCTGGTCAACAGCAATTATCTGGAACGCTATTATATGAATCACAAAAAAGCGCAGCTGTTGCAAAATGCCAAACAGATCGCTTCTATTTATGATGGTAACCCTGACGAAATAACTCTGGAGATGGAAAGACTGGAAAGCAAATCTGCTCTGACCATGATCATCCTGGATGATGATTTTGTGCTTAAGTACCCGGAGTACAGATATTACGGACAGTTCCAGCAGAACAAGGATGGTATGCCCGGGCCTCGCCTGGAAGGCAAGTTGGAAGCCGGTCTGGCATACATCAAAAACAATCGTGAACTGCTGAATGACCATGATGTTTTCGCTTTGACCGAAGATGATCGTCTCTCGATCAATTTTCTCAATCTTTTTACCCGGCTCGACAATGGAGATTATCTGGTGTTGACTACACCGCTTACTGCAATTCAGGAAAGTGCTGCCATAGCCAACCGCTTCTTCTTTTTCAGCGGATTGATTACGATTCTGATAGGATTGATAGCCGCGTATTTCTTTGCCCGTCGTTTTACCAGTCCGATCCGGGGGCTGAATAGTATCGCTCAGAAAATGTCCAAACTGGATTTCAGTGAGAAATATCCAGTGACCAGTAATGATGAAATCGGCGAACTGGGCAATAGCCTCAATTCGTTGTCCGATCAACTGGACAAGGCCATCAGTGATCTAACCCAGGCTAATCAAAAATTACAAGCTGATATTGAATATGAACGCAGCCTGGATGAAATGCGCAAGGAGTTTGTTTCCAGCGTATCCCATGAACTAAAGACTCCTATCGCCCTTATTCAGGGCTATGCTGAGGGACTGAAACTCAATGTGATCGAAGATGAGGACAGCAAAAATTTCTATTGTGACGTCATTACCGACGAAGCCCGTAAAATGAACCTCATGGTACGTGATCTGCTGGATCTGTCCCAGTATGAATCGGGAACCTTCAAAATTGAACGAACTGAATTCGATATATTGGCGTTGCTGGATCATGTTGTCAACAAATATAAACCGATTTTCCAGGAAAAAGAGGTTGTACTGCAGACGGATTGGGGCAACACAGATGAGGAACTGCTGGTCGACAGCGATGTGATGCGCATGGAGCAGGTGTTGGTCAACTATATCAACAATGCGCTTAATTATATGGATGACAGGCGGCAACTATCAGTCTCCCTCCATGCCGGGGACGAGAAAGCGCGAGTATCGGTATGGAATTCCGGCAATCCCATTCCGGAAGATGCCAAGGAAAAGATTTTCGACAGTTTCTATAAAATGGATAAAGCCCGCACCCGGGCGGCAGGCGGAAGCGGATTGGGACTATCCATCGTCCGGGCCATTCAACTGCAGCACCATAACGCATTTGGGGTGATCAACCGGGACGAGGGTGTGGAATTCTGGTTTGATATCGACCGCATCAAGGGATAAAAATTAATCAAATATTGTTTGTAACTTCATTTTCTATTCATAGATTCTTCATATTTACTGTCTAAACTATAACCATACCAAGCAAATAAAAACGTGTGACAGAAAGGATGGAGAATATGAATAAAAGACCCTGGTTGAAAACAGTCGTTGCCGGAGCATTGTTAGGTGGCTTGCTGCTGGGTTCTGTAGGATTTGCTTATGCAGCAGACAGCAACTCAGTTTCAACTGCTGTAGACAATGTGAAATCAAAAATACAATCCATGATGCCGGGAGGACGCGGACACGGTCCAGGCATGGGCATGGAAAAAGGTATGGGTATGAATCTGGATCTCACAGCGCTGGTTGCAGATGGTGTTATTACCAGTGAAGAATCTGAGGCCATACAGACTAAAATCGATGCTTTAAAAACGGAACGTCAGACTGAAATGGACAAAATCAAGGCCATGACCGACGAAGAACGTCAGGCGTATTTTGAATCCAAAAAAGCTGAAACCAATGAAACCAATGTAAAAACAGATTTCCTTACTACCCTGGTAAACGAAGATATAATCAGCAGTGACACGGCTGACGCCATCCGGGAAGCCCAGCAGGCACAGCGTGAAGAAGCGATGCAGAACCGACTGACCGAAGGTCTGACCACGCTGGTCAACGATAAAACCATAACTTCTGAACAATCCGAGGCGATCATGGCTGCATTGAAGGAAGAACAAACAGAACGTCAAACGGAAATGGAAAAAGTAAAAGCCATGACAGCAGATGAAAGACAAGCCTATTTCCAGGAAAACAAACCTGAGCAGAACAGTTGCCTGGCAGATCTGGTGACTGCCGGAACTATTACCCAGGAACAGGCCGATGCAGTGCAGAAGGCAATCGGCGGACCCCGCGGTGAAGGAAGAGGACCTGGAGGTATGGGTCACGGTGGAATGGGCCCGGGACCGGCCAAACATAACTCCGCCCAAGCTGATGCAGAGTAATAAATCATTATAAGCAAGAATCTAATATAAACCAACAAGCTTTTTCATCCCGAAGCTCTCCTTTTAGAGGAAGACGGTGCCCCCACTGTCTTCCTCATAATATTTTCTGCAGTTTTAACAATCAAAGAATCATAAATAAAATGCTGGCGCTTTAGTTTTTTCAAATGCAGCGTATTTTGGTATTTGATGTTCAGATAGGCTATAATTATGACTACCAAATGAAGCATAAGTACAGAGAGGAAATAAAACGGATGCCGGATTTTGTAACCCTGCAGGTAACAGAAGATATGGAAGGGGAGCGGCTGGACAGTTTTGTCAGCGACAACCTGGACGATTTGTCGCGTTCATTGGTACAGAACCTGATCAAAGCAGGTAAAGTGCAGGTGGATGATAAAACCGCCAAAGCCAGTTACCGGGTAAAAACCGGTGAAATCGTTCAGATCGAGGTCCCGCAACTGCAAACCGTCGAACTGAAACCGCAAAACATTGATTTACCTATCATTTATCAGGATGAAGACCTTGTTGTGGTCGACAAGCCCAAAGGGATGGTAGTTCACCCGGCCCATGGCAACTGGGATGGGACCATGGTCAATGCGCTGCTTTATCATATAAAAGACCTGTCCGGCATAAACGGGGAACTGCGTCCGGGCATTGTACACCGTCTGGACAAGGACACCTCCGGGGTGATGGTGGTGGCCAAAAATGACCGCGCCCATCACAGCCTGGCTGAGCAGATCAGGGTGCACAGCATCAACCGGGAATATATTGCCCTGGTACACGGTAACATCAAAGAAAACCTGGGCCGTATTGACGCTCCTATAGGCCGCAGTACGACTGACCGCAAAAAAATGGCGGTCGTCAAGGACGGCCGCGAAGCCATTAGTGATTATGAAGTATTAAAAAGGTATCCCAA
>CAZRMB010000135.1:0-6512 GCA_964600925.1 uncultured Syntrophomonas sp. | reverse complement strand
ACACCTTCGACGGCAACCACCCGGTAATCATCTTCTACGACTGGGGGACGATGGGAAAACTGACGCTCATCGAGCGCTTCGGGCTTGTCGGCGTTTCACTCGGTTTGATCATGGGCAACAGACAGGTTGTTTTCTGGGCGTCGGATGTCGTGGCCAAGGGTCAGCTTTCAGCAGACGGGAAACAGCATCAAATAACGATGAAACTGATTGACGAGGCGATAGCCGGAATGTCCGGAAGGGCGAGGGGAGTCCTGGCGACGCTGGAAACGCTGTTTGAACGCTTCACCTATAATGGAGTCGTGTTTTCCGCCGATCTCATGCTTTATCAAAAGGCGATGCTCACACTCAAAGGGGTGATCGCTGACGTCTGCCCCGGCTTTGACCGGGGCGACTACCTCATCCGTGCGGCGATGATCACCTTCCTCAACGACATTGTGCAGCTCAAAATGTTTAAAACCATAATGAGGGACGCGGGCGGCGTCTATCGCATCAGCCTGGCGCTTTTTTCCCAGCTCCAGAAGTCGTTCTTTCGCTTCCTGCACTGAAGAATGCCGCAGGCGGGGAGACCACTGCTTTGCCGCGCGTACGCTCGATAATCGGCATTTCATGTACTTCACTGTGTCCGGGTAAGGTCCCGCGACGCATCGCACGTCAGAACAAGGGGTTGCAACCCCTTGTTCTCCACAAAGTTCGTTCGATTCAACCCTGGGAATAACATTGGGACACAGTCTGCGGGAGCTGTGCCATAATCAGAAAGTTGTTCCCAAAATAGTCATACTGGCGAAGGCCGGTATCCAGAACTTACTCGGCGACGGGTGGCTGGTGCACGGCAGCATTGCTGTTTTGACGGCGGCAGAGCACCTGGAGAGGTCTGGAGCCGTCACGATAAATGGTGACCCCTTTGCAGTCCAGCTTGTAGGCCAGCCAAAAGACTTTGGCAACGTCGTCAATAGTTGCATTGTGGGGAAAGTTGACCGTTTTGCTGACCGCATTGTCCGTATATTTCTGAAAGGCGGCCTGCATCCTGATATGCGCTTCCGGCGAAATATCATGCGCAGTAATAAAAATTTGCCTGATATCCTCAGGGATTTCTTCCATGTCGCGGATGGTTGCGTGCCTGGCGATGCGTTGCATCAGTTCCGGAGAATAGAAACCTCTTTCCCTGGCCGTCTTTTCAAAGAGAGGGTGGACTTCAAGAAGAGTATCGTTGTCCATGACCTGACGCACATAGGAGACGGCAAAAACCGGTTCAATCCCCGAGGATGCATTGGCGATAATGGAAATTGTACCTGTCGGGGCAATGGTGGTCACGGTAGCATTCCGGATCGGCGGTTCCCTTTTTTGATCGTATACGGAATTTTTGAAGTTCGCAAAAGCCCCCCGTTCGCGGGCCAGTTCACGGGATGCCCTGTGCCCCTGATCATTGATGAACTTCATAACCTCCCCGGCCAGTTGCCGGGCCTCTTCGGAATCATAAGAGATGCCCAGCATGATCAGCATGTCGGCCCAACCCATTACTCCCAGTCCGATTTTCCGATTGCCCAGCGTGATGGCCGCGATCTCGGGAAGGGGATATTTATTGATCTCAACAACGTTATCCAGAAAATGGACAGACCGATAAATCACATCCTTCAGCCGCGACCAGTCAACAGCTCTATCTTTCACCATTTTCCCCAGATTGATTGAACCCAGGTTGCAGGACTCATAAGGCAGCAGAGGCTGCTCTCCGCAGGGATTGGTAGATTCGATCATCCCTAAATGCGGCGTGGGGTTGTCCCGGTTCAGGCGATCCAGAAAAACAATGCCCGGTTCGCCGTTTTGCCAGGCCTGGCGGACGATCCGGTCGAACACCCGGCGTGCATTCAGAGTTCCGACGCATTGACCGTTGCGCGGATTGATGAGATCGTATTGTTCATCTTTTTCCACCGCAGCCATGAATGATTCTGTCAAGCCGACGGATATGTTGAAATTATGCAGCATATCATTTCCCGCCTTGCACATGATGAAGTCCATGATGTCGGGATGGTCAACCCGGAGGATGCCCATGTTGGCCCCGCGGCGGGTTCCGCCTTGCTTGATGGTTTCTGTGGCCGCGTCAAATACACGCATAAAGGAAATCGGGCCGCTGGAAATGCCGGTGGTGGTCATGACCAGATCATTGGCCGGACGCAGCCGCGAGAAAGAAAATCCGGTGCCGCCGCCGGACTTATGAATCAGAGCCGTGTATTTGAGGGCGTCGAAAATTTCCTCCATGGAGTCCCCCACCGGCAAAACGAAGCAAGCCGATAATTGACCCAGGTCACGCCCGGCGTTCATCAGCGTCGGAGAATTGGGGAGAAACTCCAGCGCCGCCATCATCTGGTAAAATTGATCCGCAAGCTTTGGAATGTCGGCTTTCGCGGAGAATATCTTCTCCGCCGCGGCGATACTGTCCGCCACACGTCGGAACATCCGGGCCGGAGTTTCCAGAATTTTTCCTTCCCTGTCCCTTTTCAAATAGCGCCTTTCCAGGACGGTAAGCGCATTCCTGCTCAAGGCAGGCAGGCGATGATCAGCAGCCGGTGTTTCCATGTGTTTGTCTCACTCTTCGTAGATTCCCGAACAGACAATGTACTTCTTGTCGCCGTACTGGAAGAGTTTCGCATAGGAATTTTTGACGTACATGGCCTGATATTTCACCTCTTCGCCAACGGAAACCGGTTTCTGCCAAACGTACTTTGTCCAGCCGCTGCCCTCGGTCAGAGCTTTCTTGACAATTTCATGATGAAACATTTTTCCCCGGCCGTCGAACTTCCACTTCATCGGTTGCCCGATCAGATCGGGACGATAAGGGTGAGCCACAATTACGACATCCTTGTTGTAGACAAAGACATAAAGCGCCTTTTCCCGGTCGATGAATTCTCCCTTGGGATCACTGATTACCGCTAATGCCGCATCTCCTTTCTCTTCAATCAGTCTGCCCGCCTTTTCGACCATGTTCATCGCATCCTGCTTCATGGCCTCGTTCGCACTCGCCCATCCATAAAAACCGGTAATCAGTAGAAATACTGCTATTGCGCTTAAATATCTTCTTTTCATTCGCATCTCCTTTTATGACTTACACATTGTATTTACATTAAATTGAATCCTGCTCTTAGTCAAGGGGAGGAGCGGGAATAATATGGAATGTATGAATGTGCGTGGTTGGGTTTACGTAATCTCACACAAAGCAAATTCCTAATCTAATAAAAAATTGGCTATCCACTAAAAGATTCCGTTTTGCGTGCAAATGAATTAGAGGCATTTGCATACAATTTCACCGGAAAATATTACATAAATCTTTATTGTAACAGATATTTATTATTATATTCTTGGCGCTGTCGGAATGTTTTACACATCACATGTTCATGTAAGTAGATAATTTATTTTTATTTCTTACTAATCTTGTCAACAATAACATAAATTGCTGGAAATGGTGTCGGTATTATTTACACTTACAGCAGCATCAATAGCATGATCATCTGTAATATTTAACAATAACAGTATCTTACAATATGGCATAGTTAATGTATACAAAAAATTCAAAATTAAGGGGGTATATAAATATGAAAAAGTTATTGATGGTATTTGTAATGATCGGCTTGGCTGCGTTGCTCTTCGTCATTCCGGCGCAGGCCGATCTCACGTACTCCACGGGCACGGACGCCAATTTTGACGGGATCGACGATTACTTCACTGTCAACGGCGGAGACGCCTACTTGGTCACCAAAATTGCGTCTGGCTGGCCCGCCCTGCCAGACGCGAGCAAGACTTCAGGGAAGTACATCTCGTGGGCGGCCGACCAGTCGAATGCGACGCAGGGCGGCGTGCTGGGCCAGCTCTATACGTACGCGTTCGATTTCAACTGGGCGGGTTCGACCACTAGCACGACATTCGACTTCCGCTACCTCTCCGATGATTACCTCAAAGACATCCTGCTGAACGGCACGAGTCTCGGCGTCAACAATTTGAGTCAGAACTCGCCGTGGACGACGTCGTATTCGCAGAACGGCGTGAACGGCACGGTGCAGAGCGGCGTCAACACGATCGAGTTCCTCGTCTGGAACACGGGCGGCAACCAGCCTCCCTATTACGGCGTCAGCGGGCCGACCGGAATGGCGGCAGACTTCACGGTGCACGGCGACGCCACGACGGTGCCAGAACCCGCGTCCATGCTGCTTCTTGGGCTTGGATTGATTGGATTGGCAGGTGTGAGGAGAAAGATTCACAAATAAATGCACATCACATCATGTTTTCTACGCAGGATGTTTATCTCATAAAGGCAGGGTCATTAGGCTCTGCCTTTTCTTTCACATCAAAAGTTATATGGGCTTCGTTTTGTGCCCATATGAAAGCCCTCATTTTAAGCCTGATTGTTGGGGATAGTGCTGGTTAATAATGAAAAGCAAATAATCAATGGCTTACGAATAACTTATAAGCCATTGATTTTATTTTGGTAGTCCCACGGGGGTTTGAACCCCGGTTTCCGGCGTGAGAGGAGAAATAACAAGATATCTAAGTCACCTGTTTTATTACAATTATTTGATTTTATTAAAGTTGGTGTGTCCCGCAGTGTAATAGTTTGCATTCATTTTACCCTGATTTCAGAGAAAAGGACACACCGAGGGACACACCTTTGAACACGCTATTTCTTTCTTCCTGTACTCAATGAAAATGATTTCGACTCTGATATGCGAGCTTTCGATTGTTAATCAATAAATGCTTTTTGACTGAAGTCCGCAAAACGACGATCTTGAAGAAGCTACAGTATTTCATTTCGGAGTATGGATTTATTTGTTTAACAGAGAATTATTTCAACGGCTGATTACTGGTGTCAAATTACGATCAAGCTTGCTTACTCACTTCACAAATCCTCATCCTTATGACGTAATCAATAGTATATTAAAATGAGTTGATGCATAAATTGTTAAAGGTTTTTAAAATAGGGCTGAAATCGTCGGATCTCTTTACATTGTTATTATCCCGAAGCAACCACAAAACTTAAACACTCAATAAAATAGAACAGATATGCATTGGCGCATATATTGCTATACAGTATTGCTGGTATAAACCCGGTAAAATCACCATTCGGAATCTGAAAAAGGCTGGGAAGGAAACAAAAAAACAGAAAACGGTAGCGGTTTAGATTTTTTAACAATAATTCGGATTAATATAGAAGGGAGTAATATGAAAAGAAACACGCTATTATTTATGCTGTTATGGGCCGTGTGCACTATAACGACAATTACGCCATTGTCGGCGCATGCCGCCCAAATAGCGCCAAATCCGAACCTGTCTGGCAATACGATTACAGTGTCGGACAGTGACGAGAATAGTGTGTATTTCAGCAACGAGGGGTGGATAAATATCAACGGTACGCTGAACAATAATCACGTACTTCTCAATTACGGCTATTTGTACAACAACTCCGGCAATCTCAACAATAACTCCGGCGCCCAGTTGATCAACTCATTCTCTTTGTACAACGACTACTCCGGCAAACTCAACAATAACTCTGGCGCCACACTCTACAACACCACTAGGCTGGACAACTACGGCACTCTGAACAATAATTACGATGCCGCGCTTCTCAATTATGGCTATTTGTACAACAACAATTCTGGCACGATCAACAACTCCGGTACAATCAACAATAACTTGGGCGGCGCAACGATCGGCATCCTCCAGAACTCCGGCACGATCAACAATAATTCCGGCGGCACGCTCAACAACTACGGCGCGCTGAGTAATAACCCAGGAGCTACAGTGAATAACTATGGCATCCTGACTGCAGCCTTAATTGATAACAACGGTACCTTCAACTATTTTGACGGTGTACTAAACGCCAATATCACAAACAACCCCACAGCAATCATAACTTTAAGCGGTCCTGGGACAAGAACAGTAAATGGCAACGTAATAAACTATGGTACTTTCAAAGTAACGGACACCATCGCAATATATACAGGTTCGTTCATAAATTATGGAGGTTACAAAAGTGACCCATCCACGAATGTCTTCCATGATCTTACTATCGAATCTACGGGGTATCTGATTGGCGCAAATGGCGATGAGTTCCACTTCAGTGGTGACTTTCTGAACTACAGCCAAAATTCCCTGTGGAACACAGCTCAGGCTGATCTGTTCTTCGATACGGTGGGTACACATGATGTCTACGTTGGTTCAACTGGTACATTCACCTGGGATGATATGTTCCTATCCGATGGTGCGATAGTTGACTTGAAGGGAGGGGCGACCCTTCATGTTAATACTCTTCATGTATTTAACCTTGCACAACTCACTGGTCTTGATAACATCTCTTATGATAAGATAGATATTGAAGGAAGCGCCTCAGTCCCCGAACCAGTCACTATGCTCCTTCTGAGTTTTGGGCTGGTTGGAGTGGCAGGAGTAAGAAGGAAATTCCAAAAGTAATCCTGTTTCGGCAGGTATTATAAGCATGGTTCCTACCATGGGTGTGGAAGGCAGGGTCA